>NZ_LGYY01000020.1:0-119808 GCF_001308045.1 Shewanella sp. Sh95 | reverse complement strand
TGGATGGATCGCGGTTCACTATCCGAACCAGAAAACAGGTTAGGCGTTCTAAATGAACCGCCCTGTGCGGAGCCGCATGCAGGGTGGTGTGGGGGCTGGAGGCTAAATACCTCCGGCTACCCGATTATGCCAATTGCCGAAGCCAATCATTGAACCACTCCTTGGGCATTTGCTCGGCATCAAAGTCTTTGGTCCGGAGCTCTTCAAGCGTGTATGTGTTTGCCAGATAGAGATCCCACTGAGTTTCCACATCCGTGAGAACAGGTAGCAATCTCTCAATTTCTGGATCGGCATCAACATCGAGATACTGACACCAGAACCTATCGCACCATTCTGCGATCTGCCTGTGCGAGTATGGGGATGCTTCTGGGGTTGCGCCCCATCCAAGCATTTGGATCACTGATTCTCGCGTAAACGACATTTCCGCTGGCGTACTTGGTTTCATAGTTTGGAGCACATACTCACTAAGGCATAACATTTTATTCGTGCGCATGCGCGTTTATCACGTTAGACCAGTAAAAACGCGCACAGTTAACTATCTGTATGTAAAGAAGTTATCAGATTTTTTACAAATACACCATCCGGAAAAACGCGCACGAATGTTGTTCTCAAAACCCTCAAAAACTAGCGTAATACGATATGACTGTATATCTAACTAGGATTCGGCTGTTATAGAGAATCACTAAAGTGGAGGGCTAATAGATGAGATTTTGTAGGGTAACTCTTTCGTAAAGTCCAGAACGAACAAACGTGTGCTAACAAGTTTTGGGCCAAAAGCTTTTAGCTAGATGAACAGTTCAATGGTCGTAAAGATTGTCATTGTTGCAACTGTGACCGTTGGCGGCATGGATGCCGCCGTCGAGCCCTCAGGGATGAGTTTATGGCGTGTCACAGGGGAAACAATGACAATTCATCCTACACACCTGACAACAAACTTATCTCGCTTTGGGGCAAAAAGTTTTTAGCTAGATGAACAGTTCAATGGTCGTAAAGATTGTCATTGTTGCAACTGTGACCGTTGGCGGCATGGATGCCGCCGTCGAGCCCTCAGGGATGAGTTTATGGCGTGTCACTGGGGAAGCAACAGTGAAATAGCTTGCCAAACACGGTGGTCAGTTTAAGCCAGTTATCATGGGTTATAAATCCGTCCATATATTCTTTAATAAATAACACTATCGACTTGTTTTAAACTCGCTAAGCAGGAAAAACCGCTATAGCACTGAGCACCAGTGCGAGCGGTATCAGCGTGATCATGGCAAGGGTACCTAGACAACCAGACAGTTGTTTTTGTCGTGCTAAATTTTCGGCTTCACTCATTTGTTTAACTGTCTGCTCTACATCTGCTTTTCGTTTTTCGAGTAACTGTGCAGAGGCGATAACCAGTTCTTGAGAGTCAGCAGGAACTTTCTCGGTTACTAGGGCGAGTTCACCTTTGAAGGCGTGTACCGTATAGCGATAATTACCTTTTGAGAAAGTGTCCTTCTCAAAGCTGACATTCAGTACTGCATTGCATCCACAATGCTTTGCAAGCTGTTCTAAATGACGTCTTCCTTCGCTGGGGTCTTTAAAAAAGCGGGTCGTAATGGGATAGCTAACAAGCACTGTGCCGTTTTTAGGGTGGCGGTCTTTAGTGGTAAAAAAGTCAACTAATCGCTCCCTGATAAAGACTTCGGGCAAACTGATCGCTTTGGCGGCTAGGCCTTTAGGTGTGGGCGTTGGATCAAAATGGACCATAGTGCCTTTGACTAACTTGCCTTCATCTTTCTTGTCTAATAGCTCAGAAAAATGCAAAAAATAGCTTTCACCATCATCGCCTTGGATAAACCCATACTTTTTAGCGGCAAGGTATGAGACAACTTTTCCTTTCAAAACAGTAGCCTATATAAATTGATGCTCAGCCGAGAATTATGTTACTAGCCTAGCGTTATAAATGAAAAATATTATAAATCAAATAGATAATCAGATAAACGATCTGAATTTATCTGCAACACTGCACATAGACCATGTCTTCGTATCTTGGATCGTCATAGGCATCGGCGTGGGAAAGGTGTCCATCAAAGGTCCCAATTTTATTGACGGTCAATCCTTGTTTAAACACGATTTGTAAACCGTGCTCGGGCTCCCAATCACAGTGGCAAGTAAGGGATATATACACGGCGTTATCCCCATGTAGGCGGCGTGACACCATTAATTCGTCGCCAAACTCAATATGGCGCCACACTTGGTTCGGGCTAGGAATATGAATATGTTCTTCGCTCGCAGGCGTAATGTATGCGCAGCAATCTTGATAATATTGGTAAATCGCGTCTTGGGCTTGCTCGAGTGCGGTATGGTCTAGGGCGAGAAAATGTTGCACCGCAGTGTGAAAATCCTCCACCTGTGGGTCGGTTTCGTACTCTTCTAAGACAAACTCAAATTTACCGCTTAGCGCATTGATCTCAATGGGTTGGCTTTTAAGCCAGCCATCATAGGGATCCACTTCAAGCAAACCTAGGATGGGTATTGTTATCATCTTATCATTCCGTTCATTGTTGACTTTATTAGCTAGCTATTGCTGAAAGTTATCTTTGTAAAACAATATTCTATAGTATTTCTATTCTGAAATAAGGTTATTCGTGCCGATTAAATATGATTGGATTAGACGCTACTGCGTGCAGGCGGGCAGATATTCGGATAGTTCTAATAGATTCAAATCGGGGTCGCGGATATAGACGGAGTTGATGCGACCTGTGGCGCCGGTGCGCAGGACTGGGCCTTCAATAATCTCAACTTCAAGGCTGTTTAAGTGGTTGATCACTTCTTCGATATTGTGGCTGACCACAAAACAGAGATCGGCGCTGCCGGGCGTAGCAAGGTTTGCCTTAGGTTCAAATTCGGCGCCTGCTTGGTGAAGATTGATTTTTTGATCGCCAAAACTTAAGGCGATTCGGCCCTGACCAAATACGGACTTTTTCATCCCTAACACGCGTTGATAAAAGTCGACGCTGGCCTCGATATCTTTCACAGTTAACACTAAATGGTCTAGGCGGGTCACGCGCATATTCTTTCCCTCGATGCCGTAGCGGTTCGTTATTGGTTTTCTCTGCGCCTTACCTTACATCAAGTACTGGTGCAAAAGTGACTCTGTGGTAGCATTTAACGCGCTTTTTAGCGTAAATAATTTATGCCTTTTGTTATCCCATTGGATTTGATGAGATTGTAATGAAGAAAACCTTAGCCCGTGGTTTGATGAACCTGCTGCCGATGGCGTTAAGCCTGTGGTTGTTTTGGTCATTGTTTGTATCGTTAGATGGTTTAGGGATTTTTATTTTAGAGTTGGTAGGGATTAACCAACATTTTGTCGGCGCGGGCTTTATCTTAGTCGTGGCCATAGTGTTTGCGGTGGGCCTGTTGTTTTCGGTGAGTCCCATTGTGTGGCTCTATGGCTGGATTGAACGCCAATTAATGCGTTTTCCGCTGTTTAAATCTGTCTATGGCAGTATCCGTGATATCGCTTCCTTAATGAACCGTGAGGGCAAACCCAATACACAGCAAACCGTGTTGGTTAAACAGGCTAATGGCGGGTTTGTGGTGGGCTTTATTATGACGGATACACCGCCGCAGCCGTTGCTCGATGCTTTACCCGAAGGGGATTGGGTGCCTGTGTTATTTCAACTCAGTTACCAAATGGCGGGGGTAACTAGCCTCGTCAAACGTGAAGATTTGATTTTAGTCGACTGGTCTTTTGAAGAGGCGATGCGCTTCAATTTAACGGCGGGTATCTCGCAAACGCCGGGCGCGGCAACGGTAAAAACTAAAGCTTAATAGAGCTGTTTTGGTTTTTTACGTCAAATAGAGGTATTTTTGTGATATAATCTGATGGCGACTTAATAGGTCGCCATTTTTTATGCTAATTCAGCAGTAGCTGTTTAGCATTATCTGTATCTCTATTGAGTCAGTTTTCGACAGCATGTGGTCTCTGTTCGAAGGCACTCCAGTAGAGCTTAAGCAAGGCCGAGTCGATATTTGCTACTGGTTATTTGTTACGGGTTAACCGTTAGCCGCTAATCGCGCTTTGTATTCCTCATCCTCGATATCACCGATATCGAACCGCTTATATGCATTATGTCGCCATAGAGGTTGAACCCTGCGATTCGGTCGCATGGTGTTGATGCTCGCTGTCTTTGAGAGGGCGGCTGGTTCTAAAAGGGCATTAGCAGCGGTTTAGCTGTTTATCGAGTCAACAGTTTGCCGACTTTACTATTAAGCAAAAGCGTCGAGCAAACGGGGAAGTGGGGAAACGTTTTCAATATGAGTATGACATCACAAGGTATTGTTGACCGCGAGCCCTTGTCATGGATTATTTATGCCTATTTCATCCTGACCACATACTGCTGAGGCTAGGGTTACCTATTATTGCGCTATCTCTTCAACATCGAAGGGATGTTAATAGGGAACTGGCTAGAACAAGGGAGTTTTATGTCTATCAAGTCGAGTATTAATCCACCGGTTTTTTATTCGTCGGTCTTTTTTATCACATTAATGGTGATGATCTGCGCCATTTGGCCGACCGAGGCCAATCACTTTTTCAAATCCATGCAGTCGTGGATAGAGGCGAAAGCGGGCTGGTTGTATATCCTTGGTGTAGCGATTTTTCTGATTTTTATCATCTTTGTTATGGTCAGTCGCTTTGGCGATATTAAGCTAGGCCCCGATCATGCCGTGCCCGACTATAGCTATAAGAGCTGGATTGCCATGCTGTTTTCGGCGGGGATGGGGATTGGGCTGATGTTCTTCGGCGTTGCCGAGCCTGTGATGCATTATCTCGCGCCGCCCGATGCAACGCCTGAGAGTTTGGCAGCTGCCAAAGAGGCCATGAAGATCACTTTCTTCCACTGGGGCATACATGCTTGGGCCATATATGGCGTAGTCGCCCTGAGTTTGGCTTATTTTGCTTATCGGCATAAGTTGCCCTTGTTACCTCGCAGCGCACTCTATCCCTTAATCGGTGAGCGCATTCATGGCCCGATTGGCCACTGCGTCGATACCTTTGCGGTATTAGGGACTATGTTCGGGGTGGCGACTTCCCTCGGATTTGGGGTGTTGCAGGTTAACTCGGGCCTAAGCTATTTATTCGAGCAACTGCCTAATAACACCACGGTGCAAGTGTCGCTGATTATTGGCATTACCTTACTCGCCACTTTGTCGGTATTTTCGGGGCTCGATAAAGGGGTGAAGCGCTTAAGTGAGCTTAACTTAGGCTTGGCCCTTATTCTGCTGCTGATTGTGTTAATTCTTGGCCCAACGGTAATGTTGCTACAGGCCTTTGTGCAAAATACCGGTAGTTATCTGAGTGATATCGTTAATAAAACCTTTAATCTGTATGCCTATCAGCATAAGGAAGACTGGCTTGGCGGTTGGACGCTACTCTACTGGGGCTGGTGGATTTCGTGGTCACCTTTTGTCGGCACCTTCATTGCACGGGTGAGTCGCGGCCGTACCATACGTGAGTTTTTAGTCGGCATTTTATTTGTACCTTCGGCGCTGACCTTTTTGTGGATGACGGTATTTGGTAACTCGGCCATCGACGCCATTATGAATCAAGGCGCGACCTACCTAAGCGAAGCGGTGAATACCAATGTGCCTGTGGCGCTGTTTGTGTTTTTTGAACATATGCCGTACCCGCACCTGTTGTCGGGCATTGGGATTTGTTTAGTGGTGACCTTTTTTGTGACCTCATCTGACTCCGGTTCCTTAGTGATCGACAACCTGACCTCGGGGGGCGATAACAATGCGCCTGTCTGGCAACGGGTGTTTTGGGCATTGCTACAGGGTGTGGTGGCCTCAGTGCTGCTGCTTGCGGGTGGCTTACAGGCACTCCAAACCGCCGCCATTGCCAGTGCGATGCCATTTTTATGCGTGATGCTGCTGATGTGTTTAGGGCTGTATAAGGCGCTGAAAGATGATTGGCTTAAGATCAACAGCGTGCAGCTCCATACCACCAGTGTGCAATATGCTAAGACCAATATCAGCTGGGAGGAGCGTATCGAAGTTTTAGTGTCGCATCCCACCGAAGATGAGGCGCGTATCTTCCTCAATAATGTCGCGACACCAGCGTTATCTAAGGTGTGTCAGCAATTTATGAGTAAGGGCTTAACGGCGGATCTTGAGTATCTCGACGGCAAAGTGCGATTGGTGATCAGCAACGAAGCCTATCAACCCTTCGTTTACGGTGTGCGGATGCGCTGCTTTGAAATCGTTAATCCGGTCGGTGAAGAGTTAGAGCAGGGCAATAATTGGTATTATCGCGCCGAAGTGTACTTAGAGCAGGGCGGCCAGCACTATGATGTGATGGGCTATACCGAAGAGCAGCTATTGGCGGATGTGGTTACCCAATACGAGAAATACCTGCATTATTTGCACTTGTCCAATGCCGACCAAGGACATGTCGCCTAAACGCTTTGCGTGTTAGAAATATTGCCCCAAGGAATAACTCGGATTATCCTTGGGGCACTTTTTTAGGGGTCATCAGTTAGGTGTAAGCATGTCAGCAAATCCAGGCCAGAGTAAGTTAGATCAAGTCTTAGCCCAAGAGCGGGAATACCGTGCTAAACGTGAGGGCGGTTACCGCGAGCAAGCGCTCAAATTGTATCCTTGGATCTGTGGCCGCTGTACCCGCGAATTTACCTCAAAAAATTTAAGCGAGTTGACGGTTCACCACAGAGATCACAACCACGACAACAACCCATCCGACGGCTCGAATTGGGAATTATTGTGCCTCTATTGCCACGATAACGAACATTCACGCTTTGAAGAACTGATCCGCTACGGTAGTACCACAGAAACCAAGCAAGCGGCGGCGACCTATAATCCCTTTGCCGATTTAAAAGCGATGATGAAAAAGTAGCGATAAAAGTAAAAAGCCTGAAATTTAGGCTTTTTTTGCAAGTCGTGCCTCGGCTTCCAGCCATTTAGCGCGGCTTAGCACCTGTTGATTTTCGTCGCCTTCGAAATGGGCTTTGCGGGCAGGGAGCTGCGCAATAATCGCAGTGTGTTCAGCATCGCTGGCATTGCGCCAAGCGACAATCTCATCAATATGGCGAAAACAGCCCATGCAATAATCTTCATCATTTAAGCCGCAGCGAGCGACACAGGGGGAGAGCATACTTTTCCTCTAAAACTCTTCTCTTTAACTGGCTTTTTTGTGTATACACACACATGGATTGCCAACTGGTATAGCAAGTTGGCCAAAACTGCGGCGATACTAGCAGCTTTAGCCGCCATTTGGGCAGCGATATTAAGTGAAATGCACCTTGATATTCGTAAAGGCTTAATGACGGCTTGGCGACTAAGGCCAATAAGAGAGCCAAATGGAACACATCAGAGTGAAGCAAATTTAGCATGGCAATTAAGCTCGATAATCATAAGCAGGCAAGGGTCGAGCGTCAGGACAGGCTCAGGGCGCACTTTATCCAATTGGATAAGCTACTTGAGCAGAGCCGCGCCCTCTGGCAAGTCCGTGCCTTTGAGGCAAAAGCACTGCCTTGGGCGGCACAATTTCCAAGGCTAGCAACCACCCTTTGGGCGCTTGATGATGCTGTGCTCGATAGTTTGGATGCCGAGCAATCGGCGTTAGTCGATGCCTTATCTCCTGCACTCAAGCAGGATCTTGCCGCGTTAGGCTTAGACTGGGATCTGTCTTTACTCCTATCCTCCTTTGCCGAACTTTCGCTGGGCTCAGATATTGATTCAGATATAGGCTTTGATATTGGCTCTGATGATATTGAAACTGCTACTTCACCTCGTATTGATCTTACCGAGCTGGCTCACTTTAGCGCCCATATAAAAGGCCGTAAGTGGGAGCAGATCACTGCCTTTGTGCAGCATTTGCCCGATGCGGGATTACCCGTGCTGGAGTGGTGTGCGGGCAAAGGCCATTTAGGCCGCTTAATAGCCAAAGCACGTGGTGTGGATGTGTTAAGCCTCGAGTGGCAGGCGATGCTCTGTGAAGAGGGCCAAGCCTTTGCTGATAAATGGCAATTATCACAGCGATTTCTCTGTGCTGATGCCTTCGCTATCGAAGGTAATGCTTGCGAAAATTCCACTCATCAAACCAATCCTTTTCGCGCCCAGCAACAGGCGGTGGCGTTGCATGCCTGTGGCGATTTGCATGTGCGTTTACTGCAATTAGCCGCAGCGGCGGGCACCCAGGCTCTGGCGATTTCACCTTGCTGCTATCATTTAATTCAAGCTAATCAATATCAAGGCTTATCGACACTCGCCAAACACAGCGCTCTACGTTTAAGTCGCCATGACTTGCAATTGCCTTTACAACAGAGCGTGATTGCAAATCCGAAACAACAGGCGCTGCGGCATCAGGAAATCGCCTGGCGGCTGGGTTTTGATGCGTTGCAGCGAAGCTGTCGTGGCATAGATGCTTATTTACCTTTACCCGCAATAAAGCAAAGTCAGCTGAGTGGTGAGTTTGCCGAGTTTTGCCATTGGGCGGCGGCGCAAAAGGCGGTAACCTTAGCCGCAGATTGTAATTTTGACGCTTGGCTCGAGATAGGCAAACAGCGACAAAGGTTAACCCGACGCATCGATTTGGCGGCGCATTTATTCCGCCGTGCGCTGGAGCTGTGGTTAATTCTCGATCGTTGCTGCTTTTTGCAGGAAAGTGGCTATCGGGTGACCCTGAGGGAATTTTGTGCAAACAGTGTGACACCCAGAAATACGCTGATTTTGGCGCAAAAATTGAGCGAGTAAAAAACAATCTACTATTTAATGTTATACCTGACTGTTTTTTATAAAGTATTTCTTTATTAGTTCATTTTGAATTAACGGATTGGCGGCATGATCGTCACAAGGGTTTATAAACCCTGTGAGACAAGTCTAAGGCGAAAGATGGTTTTTTATTGAATCATCGGGCTTTTCTTGTTCAAATGTCGCCTTAATGACACATAACAACTAAAAACTGACCTAAAAGATCAGTGATCCTAGTGAGCGAATAAAACAGTTTCATGAAATATTCCCGCGTATTTATTAATAGCCTTGCCTATGAACTGGCACCTGTGGTGGTTTCCAGTAGCGAGCTAGAATCTCGCCTCGCGCCTCTATATCAAAAATTTCGCATTCCTATGGGGCAACTTGCGGCGTTAACGGGCATTACCGAACGCCGTTGGTGGCCTAAAGGGCATCAATTATCCGATGGAGCGATTAAAGCGGCGCATAAGGCGATTGCAGAAACGGGAATAGAAGTCGCCGAACTGGGCGCTGTGGTGTATACCGGCGTTTGCCGTGACCAACACGAACCCGCCACCGCTTGTCGGATTGCGGCGGCATTAGGTGTGTCGAAGGACACTGCGATTTACGATATCAGCAATGCCTGTCTTGGGGTGTTATCGGGCATTTTAGACATTGCCAACCGTATCGAGCTTGGCCAAATTAAGGCGGGCATGGTGGTGTCCTGCGAATCGGCGCGGGATATTGTCGATGTGACCATTGATAATATGCTGGCCGATCCGACCATGCAGAATTTTGCTCAGTCGCTGGCGACCTTAACCGGCGGCTCTGGCGCGGTGGCGGTGATCCTGACCGATGGCAGTTTGCCGCTGACGAACGTGCGTAAGCATCAGCTGCTTGGCGCCTCCCATTTATCTGCGCCGCAGCACCATCAACTGTGTCAGTGGGGCCTGCAGGAAGTGGGGCACAATATTTACCGTGAGTTTATGCGTACCGATGCGGTGACCTTACTGAAAGAAGGGGTCGAGCTGGCAAAGCACACGTGGGAGCATTTCCTCGCTCAGCGGAATTGGTTGGTCGAGCAGGTCGATAAAGTGATCTGCCATCAGGTCGGCGCTTCAAACCGTAAACAGGTCTTGAGTGCGTTAAATATTCCGCCTGAAAAAGAATTTCCAACATATCAACTGCTTGGCAATATGGGCACAGTTTCTTTACCCGTCACTGCGGCCATGGCACACGATCAAGGCTTTTTACGCCCAGGGGATCAGGTGAGCTTTTTAGGTATCGGCAGTGGTTTGAACTGCATGATGCTTGGCATTAAGTGGTAGTTTTTCAAGGATTGTTATTTGCCTTAGCCGACGCTTGAGAGCAAGGTTTGCTAGGGCATTTTTATGCTTATTGGTTTAGCGATGGGCATTAGCACTGAGCATAGGTAAAGGCGAATTTACCTGCACAGGCTACCAATACAAAATAATTAAAACAAAAGATAGGAAGCGTCATGTTAGACACTCTGTTGCCGTTTAAACGTCATTTTCTTAGCCGTAATGGCAACAAGCTGCATTACATCAATGAAGGCCAAGGTGAGCCTGTGGTCATGGTGCACGGTAATCCAAGTTGGAGTTTTTATTACCGTAATCTCGTGAGTGCCCTTAAGGATACTCACCAGTGTATCGTGCCCGACCATATTGGTTGTGGCTTGTCGGATAAGCCGGATGACAGTGGTTACGACTACACCCTTAAGAATCGCATTGACGATTTAGAGGCGCTGCTCGATAGCCTAAAGGTAAACGAAAACATTACTTTAGTCGTCCACGACTGGGGTGGCATGATCGGCATGGGCTATGCGGCGCGTTACCCTGAACGAATTAAACGTCTGGTGATTTTAAATACCGGCGCCTTCCATTTACCCGAAACTAAACCTTTACCGCTGGCGCTGTGGATTTGCCGAAATACGCTGCTTGGCACCGTATTAGTGCGTGGTTTTAATGCGTTTTCATCGATTGCCTCCTATGTTGGGGTAAAGCGTCAGCCGATGTCCAAGTACATCCGTGAGGCCTATGTCGCGCCGTTTAACTCCTGGGCAAATCGCATTTCGACCCTGCGTTTTGTGCAGGATATTCCGCTAAAACCGGGTGACAGAAACTATCAGCTAGTGTCGGATATCGCTTCTAGCCTGCCAAAGTTTGCCAAGGTGCCGACACTGATTTGCTGGGGTTTACAGGACTTTGTGTTCGATAAGCACTTTTTAGCCAAATGGCGCGAACATATGCCCCATGCACAGGTGCATGAATTTGCCGATTGTGGTCACTATATCCTCGAAGATGCGAGCGATGAGGTGATTACCCATATCAAACACTTTATGGCTGAGGCGCAAACGCCAGCGGCAGAAGTGCAGCACGTTGAAATGGTGCCGGTCACAGAGCCTGAGGCAGAGACTCAAGCGCCACAGGCCGCACATTAATGGCTAGAGTGGAGGATGCGCAGCTCGGCCATGGGACATCTACCGCCGAGCAAGCAAGCGATGCCAATATCTGTCGGCATTTAAAGCAAGCCGCCCATCACATTCCCCATCATCTTGCGGTTGCGGTGCAACAGGGCAAGGGTAAATCCCTTGCCAATCTGACTTACCAAGAATTCGATTTTATTAGCCTCGATAAACAAAGCGATGCCATCGCCTTCGCGCTCAATGCCCATGGGCTGACGCGGGGAATGAAGGCGGTGCTGATGGTCACACCGAGTCTGGATTTTTTTGCGTTAACGTTTGCGCTGTTTAAGGCGGGGATTATCCCCGTGCTGGTTGACCCGGGCATGGGCATTAAAAACCTTAAGCAATGTTTTATTGAAGCTCCGCCCGATGCCTTTATCGGTATCCCTAAAGCCCATATCGCCAGACGTTTATTAGGCTGGGGTAAGGCCAGCGTGCAGCATCTTATCAATGTGGATAGTAATCCAAGCGGACTTGCTGGCACGCTATCGCGCTTACTTACGGGCGCGCCAAGTCTAGCGTCGATACTCTTATCTACAGCTAAGTCGTCTACAACTAAATCATCAACAGCTAAGTCATCAACAGCTAAGTCGTCTGCGGCTAAATTGGCAGAACAGGGCGAGTACCCGATGGCGCTGCTTAGGCATGACGAGATGGCGGCGATTCTCTTTACCAGTGGCAGCACGGGGACGCCAAAAGGCGTTGTCTATAGTCACGGCATGTTTGAGGCGCAAATTCAGGCGCTAAAGCAGGATTATGGCATTGCACATGGCGAGCGTGATTTAGCGACATTTCCGCTATTTTCCCTCTTTGGTCCAGCGCTCGGTATGGCATCGATTGTGCCTGAGATGGATGCTAGTAAACCGATTACGGCCAATCCTGAATTTTTATTTGCCGCTATTGAGAAATACCAATGCAGCAATATCTTTGTCAATCCTGCCTTGCTTGAGCGTTTAGGCCGCGCCGGTGAGCAAACCGAGTCGAAGCGCCAACATAAACTCAGCAGTGTGAAACGCGTAATTTCCGCTGGCGCGCCCGCGACTATTGCCTCGATTGCACGCTTTAGCAAAATGCTCAGTGACGGCGTGCCTGTACTCAATTCCTATGGCGCTACCGAATCCTTACCCATCAGCATGATCGCCAGCGATGAGTTATTTACGACTACTCAGGTTACCGATAATGGTGGTGGGATTTGTGTCGGTCGCGCCATTGATGGTGTCAGCATCGCGATTATCGCCATCACTGAGGATAACATCCCTGAGTGGGATAATGGCCTGCGTCTTAACGCGGGGGAAATTGGCGAAATAGTGGTAACAGGCCCTATGGTGAGCCAATCCTATTATCGCCGCGAAACGGCAACGACGGCGGCTAAAATCTGGGACCGCGAGCGGCAAACCTTTAGGCACAGAATGGGCGACCTTGGCTATCTGGACGACAGCGGCCGGTTGTGGATGTGTGGCCGAAAAGCCCATAGAGTCGATGCCACCCAAGGTGGGCAGTTTGTTAAACGGTACTATTCCATTCCGAGTGAGCGTATTTTTAATACTCATCCGAATGTGAAGCGTTCGGCGTTAGTGGGGATCAAAGTGAAGGGGCAAGGCGGCGCGAGTGAGATTGAACCCCTCATCTGCATCGAGCTTGACCAATCTTTGGTATGCAATAAGAGTGCGCAGCTCTATCAAGAGCTGATGGCGATTGCCGAGCAGTATAGCCACACTCAGGGGATTAGACGTTTTCTCATTCATCCCGATTTCCCTGTGGATGTGCGCCACAATGCCAAAATATTTAGAGAAAAATTAGCCGTTTGGGCGCAATCGCAAACCAAAGGCTGATGTTCATTTAAGGGACTTTTAACCTTACTCGTCTAGATTTTCTGTTGCTTTTTAGTGGCATGGGGATGAAATATTATTCCATTGCATATAAGCGCTGAACTTAATACTGTAAACGACACTGTGTGTCTCGGAATAGCAAGATGACCGATAATTGTTCCATTTCTCTCGCCCCTACGGACTTAGAATGTACGCCGTCGCAACCAACAGGCCTAAACCAAGTGGGCGGTGACCAAGCATGTAGCAAACTGAGTCTCGATAAGCGTGAGCAAGTCGCGCTTTATGCCTTGGCTGCTAAGGTCAGCCATGCCTTTGTGACTGGTGCGGGGGGATTTTTGGGTAAGGCGATTTGCCTACGCTTACTTGCTGCTGGGATTAAGGTGACAGGGTTTGCCCGTGGCCATTACCCTGAACTTGAAGCTCTTGGCGTGACTATGGTTCAAGGGGATTTAGCCAATCCTGAGCAAGTCAAACAGGCGATGCAGGGCTGCGATATCGTGTTCCATGTGGCCTCAAAAGCGGGTGTATGGGGCGACAGGGACAGCTATTTTTGCCCTAATGTGAAGGGCGCCGCTAATGTGATTGCTGCTTGTAAAGCGCTTAAAATCAGTAAATTAGTTTATACCAGCACCCCTAGCGTGACCTTTGCCGGCGAGGATGAATCGGGTATTGATGAGTCGACGCCCTACGCCAGCCGCTTTTTAAATTATTATGCTCATTCCAAGGCGATAGCCGAGAAGATGATGCTCGATGCTAATCAAATCTCTTCAACTGCATCGGCGTATGCGCTAAAGACCGTCGCCCTGCGGCCGCATTTGATTTGGGGTCCTGGCGATCCCCACCTTGTGCCGCGGGTACTGGAACGTGGCCGTTTAGGAAAGTTAAAACTGGTTGGCTGTGAAGATAAACTGGTCGATACTATTTATATCGATAACGCCGCTTATGCCCACATTCTGGCGGCCGTTGAGCTTTGCCAAGTCTCGCCTAAGTGCCAAGGGAAAGCCTATTTTGTCAGTAACGACGAGCCTGTAACTATGGCCAAGATGCTGAACCTCATTCTAGCCTGTGATGGATTGCCGCCAGTGACCGCGCGCGTGCCACAGACACTGGCCTATGTGGTGGGCGCAGTGTTAGAAATGACATATCGACTGCTGAATAAACAAGAAGAGCCGATAATGACCCGCTTTGTTGCCAAACAGCTCTCCTGTAGCCATTACTTCGATATCAGCGCGGCAAAACAGGACTTTGGTTATCATGCCTTAGTGTCGATAGAAGAGGGTATGAGGCGCCTCAAGGCATCGCTCTAGTGCGGTATTTAGCACAGGACAAACTTGGTGATATCTTATGCCGTTACGGTAAGCTAATGGATTAAAACGTTAATGGCGTGCGACGATTGTAATACTTCGATTTTTCGGCAAAAGATTGGCCGCTGCAAACGCTGCATGTGGCAGTTGACGTTGCTGTCGCTTATCGGTTGGCCGTTGTGGTGGTATCTCTACAGTGACACTCCACGTGAGGTCAACTCCATCGCCTTACTGTTTTTCTGCTCAGCTTTTACTGGCCTGTTGTTACTGCATCTTGTGGTATTAGTCGTGCGTCGTCTGCTCGGTCGCGAATAGTTTTTTCGCTTCCCATCGAATCTCCTTTTTATCCTTTGTGGTGAGCGATCACACACGCCATTTACGCTATTTCAAGCGGCCATTCTTGCCCGCGGATTTTTCATTTTCGCTTAATACTCAAGTGTTAAACAGTGCGCTCAAACAGCTCGCTTTTCACACCGTTAGCGCAAACGCTATCGATTTGTGCTGGCTAAGGCGTGAGTAGTGATGATCCCGTGAGCGTTAGGACTAGGCTTAAATCTGATAAGAGTACGATAAATGCTCCGAAGATAGGGTCTAGTGCAACTAGTTGTTTTGGCTGTTTAGTATGGATTTAAACAAATTTTAATCTGCTATTTTAAACTTTTTACCCTGTTTCACTGTTTTTGGTGTCGCTAAGTATTAAGATCGAGCATAGCGATGTGGCCGAGAAAACTCGGTATTTTTAGGTTTTAGGGAGTGTTATGGAGTTTTTTACCACGCTATTTGTGGGTTACCCGATATGGGTTTGGTTAATGTTTTTTGGCTTTGTGTTGGCATTGTTAGCCTTCGACTTAGGCGTGCTACACAAAGAGCAACACGAAATTACCGTGGCAGAGAGTCTTAAGTTATCGGCCTTTTATATCTGTATGGGTCTGTTGTTCGGCGCTTGGTTATGGTGGTACAAGGGCTCCACCGCGGGGATGGAATACCTCACGGGTTACCTTATCGAAAAATCCTTGTCTATGGATAACGTCTTCGTTATCGCGCTTATTTTCAGTAGCTTAGGCATTCCCCGTCTGTATCAACACCGAGTGTTATTCTGGGGGATCATGGGCGTTATTGTGCTACGTGCCATTATGATTGGCTTAGGCGCGGCGCTGGTGGCGCAATACCAAGGCGTGTTGGTGTTATTCGGCCTGTTCTTGATTTTCACCGGTATTAAGATGCTCTTTTCCGATGATGAGCATGGTGATATCCAAGATAATAAGTTTTACAAATGGTTACGCTCTAAAATGCGTTTTACCCCAAGCCTTCATCAAGAGAAGTTTTGGGTAAGGGGAGAGGAGCATCAACTCAGCAAAGGCTGGTGGGCAACGCCTCTGTTTTTGGCGTTGATCTTAGTCGAAACCGCGGATCTGGTGTTTGCGGTGGACAGTATTCCGGCGATTTTTGCGATTACCCAAGATCCCTTTATCGTCTATACCTCTAATATCTTTGCGATTTTAGGTCTGCGGGCATTGTATTTCGCCCTCGCGGCCATGGTGCATCGTTTCGAGTACCTCAAGTATGCGCTATCGGTGGTATTGGTGTTTATCGGTGTAAAAGTCGGACTGGTGTACTTTAATCATGAAGGCATTGTGGACTTTAAAATCCCAACGGCCTTATCCCTTGGTGTCACCTTCGGCCTCTTGCTGGCGGGGGTATTATTCTCCCTGTGGAAGACGCGCGAGCAGAAGTAAGCTAATGTTTTTCTAACTAAAACTGGCGCCATAGTGCGCCAGTTTTTTATTCGGTCATCTCAAAGATAGGTTGTGATTGCCTGGGTTATTGACCGATGAAATAACTTCTATTTGCGGTTTTTAGGTTTGGTAAAAGTGTGCAAACTGTTCTATTTTTCGTATAGACAGTCGTTTGGCTCGGGCTTTCTTTCTACTTGGGTAATCGTTCGCCTTACAGCGCACTGAGCCAAATATAGATAGTCTGTTTTCATCAATTTTGCACTAATAACAATAAATTATTAGCACCATCAAATTTGTGGCTTAGCTCTTTATCTGCCGGAATGGGACGACAGTTTGGCTCATTCTGAGATGTTGGCCATTACGCCACGCCATCATTACAAATAATCGAACAGATGACCGCGAACCAGGCCGTTAATGCCGAGGATCGTACGAGGAGAAAGATCATGTCTATGGTGAGTGCGAAGGAATTTGCTCATTGGCTAAAGAAACGCTTCGAGGGTGTTGAAAAGGGCGTGAGTTTAACTCGAGAAGATATCAATCAGCTGACCGGACGCCAAAATTTTTCATTGGTGTTTGTCCATGATATTCACTACGAGTTGATGCGTTTTGGCATCGCCTTTGTGACAGACACGGGGCGCGATACATATTATCTTGTGCGGGTTTTCGATAAACCTTGGCGAAATCAATTGGAGCAGGACTCTGAAAAGGAGCTGTTCTCTAACGTAGTGTCGATTAATTTACTGCGTTAAGACGTCAATTCGTGGCATTTATCAGTGCAATTTTGCTTGAGGTGGTGAGTGCTTTCGAAGCACCTCGGCGCGCTGCTGCGCAAGCACGACAGCCCCTGTTACATGAGGATTAACAGGGTTAATAAATCGCGTCTTTACGTGACTTAACTTCTCCTAATTTCGTTACACTTTCTCTCTTTACACTTAAATCCGCCGCGAAAAGTGCAAATTTGCTTGTTCTTCGGCATGGATTTTCCTAAGGTAATTGAAAATGATTTTCACTGAGGCTCCTATGAATACTCATCTGCAATTACAGGTTAAGCATTGGCTCGAAAATGACCCCGATCCCCGCACTCAGGCACAACTGCAAGCCTTAATCGACACAGGCAATGACGCCGAACTCGAGGCACGTTTTGCTGGACGGTTAGAGTTTGGTACCGCCGGATTACGCGGTGTGGTGGGCGCAGGTCCTATGGGCATGAATCGCTTGGTTATCCGCCAAACGTCTGCAGGGCTTGGTGCCTATCTACTCGAACAAATTAAAGATGCCGCCGAGCGCGGGGTTGTGATTGGTTACGATGGCCGCCACGATTCACGCACTTTCGCCCATGATACCGCCAGTGTACTCACCGCGATGGGGATTAAAGTGCGCCTCACCGCCAAAGTGGCGCCAACGCCGCTGGTGGCCTTTGGGGTGAAACATTTTAATGCCGCTGCGGGCATTGTGGTGACTGCCAGCCATAACCCGCCACAATACAATGGCTACAAAGTGTATTGGGAAAACGGCGCGCAGATTATCCCGCCCCATGACTCAGGTATCGCCGCTAAGATTGAGCAGGCGGCAACCCAAGCAATTCCGTTTATGGATCAGGCTGATGCCATCAAGCACGGTAAATTGATTTGGCTTAATGACGATTATTACGAAACCTATCGCCGCGGCGTGATGCACGCTAATGTGCTGCAAAATCACACTGCGCCCGAAAAAGTTAGCCTTGCCTATACCGCTATGCATGGTGTGGGCGCTGAAATGGCTGAAACTGTGCTTAAGGATGCGGGTTTTACCCAAGTCTACTCGGTGGCGGCGCAGCGCGAACCCGATGGGGATTTCCCAACGGTTAATTTCCCGAATCCGGAAGAAAAGGGTGCGATGGATTTAGTCATTGCCGAAGCGAAAAAGCATGGTGCCATGCTTGCCTGCGCCAATGATCCCGATGCCGACAGATTTGCGGTAGCAGTACGTAAGGATGATGGCGAGTATCAAATGCTAACGGGTGACCAAGTGGGTGTGCTCTTTGGTCATTATCTGTTAAGCCATGCGAGCAAGGATCAACGTCTGGTGGGCACGACTATAGTGTCTTCTAGTTTGTTATCTAAAATCGCCAAAGGCTTTGGTGTTGAAAGCTATACCACGCTCACCGGTTTTAAGTGGCTGATGAATGTGGGGATTGCGCAGAGTCAGCCTGAAAATCAATTTCTGTTTGCCTACGAAGAGGCGCTGGGTTACACCGTCGGTAACATGGTGTGGGATAAGGACGGCCTGTCGGCCTTAGTCGCCTTCGCCCAATTAACCGCCGAGCTTGCCGCCAAAGGGCAAACTATTTGGGATAGACTCGAGCAGATATACCGCGAGCAGGGTTTCCATCTCAATGCTCAAGTTAGCATTGCCTTAAAACCCGATACTCCTAATATCGGCGCCTATCTGCGTGAACATCCGCCGCTGGCAATTGGTGAACATGCCGTGGTGTCGACCGATGATCTCAAGGCGTTAGAGCGCCGCTTTGCCGATGGCAAGGTTGAGAAAATCAATCTGCCCGCCAGTGATGTATTAACTTACCGCTTAGCCAATGGCGCGCGGGTGATAGTACGGCCATCGGGCACTGAGCCTAAAATCAAGTGTTACTACGAGGTGGTCGAGCCTATGACGGCGCAAGACACCTTGGCCACGGCGCAAGCGAGAGCGACTAAGGCGATGGAGGCGTTTATTTCAGCCCATCAGGCAAGCCTGCCTAAGTAATCCTGTTATCCTTCGTTAAATAAATTCACTTTCACTCAAAGGCTACTGACATGATGCTGTCAGTAGCCTTGTTTTATTCTTGTTGTCGTCCGCTGGTGATCCACATTTATAACGTGATGAATCATTGGCATTTTTCAACAAGGAGAAAGTGAAAATGTTATCAATTGCACCGTTAGTTTGGGGTGAAATTCCTGTCAGTGATATGGATCGTGCCATCGCTTTTTATCAACAACATTTCGGGGTTGAATTTAAGCGTGATGATATGGAAGACATGCAATACGCCACGATTGAAACAGAGGATGAAGGCGCACCAAGCATTGGCCTCGTTAAATGCAGCATGAGCAAACCGTCGATGGACGGTAGCACTGTATACTTGCATTTCAGCGCTCAATTGCAACCTTTAGTGGATAAACTCGTGGCCGCTAATGTGACTATGCTATTGCCTGTGACACCTATCAAGGATGGTGGTTGTGGCTATATCGCCCTGTTCGTGGATAGCGAAGGCAATAAGGTCGGCCTCTGGTCGCAAAACCAGTAATTGAAACCTTGCGGAGTCGTGCTTTGGCACGACTTTTTGCTCTCTGTTTTACATTGATATTTATAAGATATTGTTGGCTATCGGCGTCTGGCTATGCACCTAAAACAATAGATATTAAATGACAGGCCTTAATTAATAACCTTAAGTGATGGTGAAAGTGAACACGACAATGGAACTGGTTTATTTGGCGGCTCAACCTATGCTTGGGCTGAGTACGCGCACCAACAATAGCGCAGAACTGGCGGGCGAATGTGGCAAGATTGCAGCGCTATGGCAGGCTTTTTTTGAATCTTCACAGCTGACATCTATGCTCGATTCTCCCATGTATGGGGTTTACTACGACTATGAATCCGATATGACGGGAGACTATTCGGTTTTAGTGGGTAAAAGCGTCGAGTCTGTCAGCGAGACCGGCCCTTTTACGGCGTTGCAGCTGCGAGAAGGAAACTACCTTAAGTTCAGTGCGCAAGGGGAAATGCCCCACTGTGTGGTGGATCTTTGGGGACAGATTTGGCGCTACTTTACCGAGCCAGATTGCTCGCACCAGCGCTGCTACCAAACGGACTTTGAAGTCTATCTAAGTGCTGATAAAGTCGAGATTTATATTGGGATTGTGTAGTTTTAAACGATAAAGCAGGCAGATGCACTATCGCTTGGGCGGCTAAGCTTTAGCGGTTAAGATCCCAAGCTTTTGTAGCAAACCTAATTTGAGGTGTGATTACTGTCCATGCGCCGTGCCGACCGCCTATTTCAAATAGTGCAAATTCTTAAACATCGACGACTGACGACCGCCCAAGAGCTGGCGGATCGTTTAGAAGTCTCGACTCGCACGGTTTACCGCGATGTGCAGGATTTGTGTTTGAGCGGCATTCCCATTGAAGGGGAGGCGGGCGTGGGTTATCTACTGCGCCACGAAGTGAATGTGCCGCCACTGATGTTTAACGAGGCCGAATTAGAGGCGATTCAAGTTGGCATGCGTATGGTGCAAACATGGGGCGGCAAAGAGCTTGGCAGTGCAGCGCGCCAGGCGATGATAAAAGTGGAGGCCGTGCTACCTAAGCGTTTGCAAGCCTATCAATCCTTGATGTTCTCGCCGGATTTTTATCTAGATTCCAACGAGTTTCAGTTTCTCGATCCGCTCCGTAATGCGGCCCAGCGCCGTGAATACGTCAAACTATTCTATCAAGATGTGAATAAAACCCTGACAGAGCGCGAAGTGCGGCCGCTCGCCATCTATTTTTGGCGCGGCACTTGGACCTTGTTGACCTGGTGCGAATTACGCCAAGATTTTCGCAACTTTCGGGTCGATCGAATCACAGGATTATTAAGGCTTAACTGCCATTTTGAACCGACGCCGGGACAGGAGTTAGAGGATTATATTTGTCTGATGGATTCACAAAATGCACAAAAATAGTGCAGTCTATTACTCGCTGTTGATACGTTCTGCTAGAATCAAACGATAGGGACAGCTTTCATATATGTAGTGGGCATGTACATGATGATATTTAGGCATTTTAGTTTTTTAATTATGCTGGTTTATATTGGTACATGCTTTTTTCCTTCACAGTCATTCGCAACTGACGCTTTTATCATTAATACTCCTGAGTCCAATAATGATCATAGATATCAATATACCTATGATCTATTGGCATTGGTTATTGATGCAACTAAGGATGATTTTGGTGAGGCTACGCTAGAGATGTCTGGTGTTGTTATGAGTCGGAATCGAATCTTTAGGGAGTTATTAGAAGGTAAAAATATTAATGTAATGGCAGAAGCCTCTAATGCTACTTGGGATCAGCAGCTTATTCCCGTAAAAATACCAATCCGCAAAGGGATCCAAGGATTTAGACTATTTATTATCAAGAAAGATAATTTACCACTGATGGCGAATGTAAAGACTTTAGCAGAGTTAATGGCATTAGATACGGGCTCGGGTAGTCAATGGTCGACTAAAGTTGCCATGCAAAAAGCAGGATTCAATGTGATAGAGAGCACTCAATATGATAATTTATTCAATATGTTATCTGTTGGGCGTTTTGTTACATTTGGTCGGGGAGTTAATGAAATCTTTCAGGAAGTGGAGCAATTTAATAAAAAATATCCCGATTTAATCGTAGACGATAATATTTTACTTTATATTCCATTAGCTACCTATTATTACGTATCTCCAAGTCAACCTCATTTAGCAAAAAGAATACAAGTCGGCCTACAGCGAATTATTGAAAATGGCCAGTTTGATACATTTTTTTACCAAAGACACTGTGATCTTTTATTAAAAAGCAATATTAATCGCAGGATCGTTTTTAAGATTAATAATCCACTGGTTTCTGAGGCGGAAATGACATCTATTGTTGGCAAGGACTTCTTAATCAATCCAAGTAGTGACTTTTCGGCGTTATGTGAGAAGTACCATTAATCCCATATTTAATGGGAATATTAAGTTTTTTATTGTAAAAAAGTTAAATGGTTGTTAGCTGAACTGTGTGTGCTATTGATGGTTTTCATTCTTTAAAGAGGATTGGATTCTGTAACCAGATTAATACTGTTAACTGTATAGCATATAAAAATTTTTCTTTATCCTCATTGCTAGCTATTGCTGTTTTGTTGGAGCATCATTATGCTAATTTCTGTTGTATTTTCACTGATTTGCATTATGAAGTAGTTGCTAGAGGAAATGATACGTAAGATGTCGAGACAGTTGTTGAGCTCCTCGACGCTGCATTTGCAGTGATTTGTCTGTGAGCAACCAATCGATCCTCTTAAATAGCAGGAACCAGGTCGTGTCTGTTGGGATATCGATAGCGCTATTTAGGGGGCAATCGTTGTTACTACAATCATTGGCAATTGCTAATGAAGATGGTTAAACAGTAATCGTAAGTCGTATTAATGAAAAACGCTGCGGAGGCGCTATGTTGAAAATTAGTTCTAACTTATTGATGTGTTTGGTGTTGTTTGCTTGTAGTTCTATGCCGAAAGATTGGTCTGGAATGTCCGCCGATGAAATATCTGCTTGGAAGTCGGCAGGTTTTAGTTCTGAAGTTGCTCAAAAGTGGCATCTTAGTGGATTTGATGCAGCGCAAGCGTCTGACTGGAACAAGGCTGGATTTAATCTAAAGGATGCGATGGCGTGGGGAGCACAGAAATTTGCCCCAGAAGAAGCTAAAAATTGGCGCGATTCAGGCTTTGACTTAGACGATGCTATTGAGAGTCGTAATAAAGGTTTGACCCCAATTAAACGTAATTAATCGTCTAATCTTACTGCAAAAATGGACGCATTATTTTGCGTCCATTTTTTAGCCCAATATCCTAATCAGGATGATTACTTGTTTATCATTGGGTTTACGGGAGTTAAGCGCTAGCTATACTGCCAACAGTTATTCCTTTGATATCGGCAAAGGTTTCACCTTTTCACTTGGAACTCGTTTTGTGGGTGTCGCTTGTTTAATCTGCCAGCTGCAACTTAGTGAGTTCTGCGCCAGCGATAGCGCTTAAGTGCTGCGTGATTTTCTCAATCGGCCAATCCCACCATGCAATAGCAACGAGCTTATCTATCACAGTTTGCTCGAATCTTAGCTTAATAATGGTGGCAGGATTACCACCCACAACAGCATAGGGCGGTACATCTTTTGTGACGACAGATTGGCTCGCGATAATCGCGCCATGGCCAATCTTCACCCCAGGCATGATTGTGGCGTTATAACCAATCCAAACATCGTGACCGACACAGGTATCACCCTTAAAAGGAAAGTCTTCTGGCTTAGGTGTTGCCTTCTCCCAGCCGTTACCGAAGATATAAAAGGGATAAGTGGAAAAGCCCGACACTTGGTGATTGGCGCCATTCATAATGAATTTAACGTCCCGTGCAATGGCACAAAATTTACCGATAATCAGCTTATCGCCAATAAAGTCAAAGTGATAAAGCACATTTGACTCGAAACGTTCTGGCCCCGCAGGGTCGTCATAATAGGTGTAATCGCCGACGATAATGTTGTCACGGCTAATAAAGTTCTTCAGAAACCCCACCTGAGGGAATCCTTTTAAGGGGGATTTGTCATTCGGGTTAGGTCCAAGTTGGGATTGGGAATGCGTCGGCATGTTTGCCTCCCTGATGATTTAATGGTTAAGAATTGGGTCGTCGCGCAGTTAAAAGTAGAGCGCAGTTAATAACAGAAAAGCTCAGTTATACCTGCTGGTGGATCTTTTTACTCACAATAGGCCGCTTCCCTTGCCAATATGGCATGTTTACGGGTTTCACCCCAGCGATAGCCGCCAAGTTCACCACTTTGACGTAGCACTCTATGGCAGGGGATAAGTAATGCCACCGGATTGGCGCCAATCGCGGTGCCGACCGCGCGTGAGGCCTTAGGCTTACCAATGGCCTTGGCAATATCTCCGTAGGAGGCGACTTCTCCCTTAGGTAAATTCAGTAGGGCGCGCCACACATTAAGCTGAAAATTAGTGCCTTTTACCCAGAGTGAGAGCGGGGCAGGCTCGCCTTGGTGAATTGCCTGAGTATTGGGCGCTGTTAAATTCAGCGCTGCGGCACTCGAGCCCGCAAAGTACTGGCTAAAAAGGTGATCAATTAAGCTTGCTGTTTGCGCTGTGTCCTCATAAATGGTGGCCTGACTCCAGCTCTGCTTTAAACGTTCTAATGGCAATTGAATTTGCTGCATATCGACAAAATCAAACTGGCAAATGCCCCGGGCCGTTTGGGCGATAAAGGCCAACCCGAATGGCGTAGGATGATAGCCATAGGCAATGCTGATCCCTAAACCTTTTTGTCGGTATTCGAAGGGGGTGACCGCCTCGAGTTGCACAAAATGATCGTATAAGCGCGAGCCACTGCTCAGGCCTAACTCATAACTGGCACTCAAGGTCGAGTGGGACGGCTGCTGCAATAACTGTTTTGCCCGCTCTAGGGTTAAGGCCTGCAAGTAACGTTTGGGAGTGATCCCCGCCCAGCGACTAAAGAGCCGCTGGAAATGGAATTCACTTAAATGGACGTGCGCCGCAATCTCCGCCAGTGAGGGTTGATGACCCACATGCTGACGAATAAAGTCAATGGCACGCGCAATTCGCTCGTAATCTTGGGTCATCGTTATCCATTCCTTAGGTTTTACAGATGGACACACCACCATCGACCAATAAGGCTATCCCTGTGGTAAAACTGGCCGCATCGGAGGCGAGATATAGCGCCGATTGGGCAATTTCCGCGGGATCAGCGAGGCGCTTGAGGGCATGGAGATTCTTCACAAAGGCCATGGCCTCTGGAGTATTAGCAAACTCCCGCCCCATGGGTGTATCAGTGCCGCCAGGCAATAGCGCATTGACCCTAATGCCGCGCGCGCCGTATTCAACGGCCAAGGATTGGGTTAAGCCAATCATCCCCGCTTTACTCGCCGCATAGGCCGCCGTTTGCGGAAAGCCTATGGTATAGCCAACAAAGGAGGATGTAAAAATAATCGACCCTGCGCCACGTTTAAGCATTTGTGGCAATTGGTATTTTGCCGCTAAAAATGCACTGGTAAGGTTGGTTGTTAGGGTGTTTTCCCATTCGGCACGGCTAAGCGCATCCGAATCTACGCCTAACTCACCATTAATACCGGCATTATTAAAGGCGATATCCAATCCACCATACTGCTCAACGGCAAGTGCCACTAAATCACTGGCATACACCTCGTCGGTCACATCGCCCGCCAGATAAACCGCTTCACCGCCTTGAGTGATGATCTCATCCACCAATGAGGCCAATATGGCGCCGCGGCGCGCCCCCAGTACCAGTTTTGCGCCTTCACGGGCAAAGCGTTTTGCGGTGGCATAACCAATTCCCGAACTTGCCCCAGTAATGATTGCGACCTTTCCCTGTAACACTGCCATAGATATGTCTCCATTGATTGCCTCGGCCAATATGCGCCGATAGAGACATAGTGAAGGGTTAGGGCAGGTTACTCGACCCGAATCTTGCGCTTTTACACTCGGCGCTAAAGTCGTGGAAGTTGGGCGGATTGTCACTGAGTTTTAGACAACGCCAGCAGCATAAATCAGTAGCAAAGACAGCGGGGCGGAAACAACACCGATTAAGCGAAATTGATTCTTAAACGCTTGGGCTGACCATAGGGCAAATTTACGATGTTTACTCGGCGGCGTGCATGCCAAGCCTATTCCAACGCAGAGTAAGACAATGCCTATCGCAAAAAAGAGCGCTGGAAATCGGGTATCGGCGCAATATTGGATAAAAATCACACCCGCAATAATACGGCTAACCACTTCAACAATATGGAAGTAGGGCTGTTCGCTAAATGCAATGATACCGTTAGCAAACACCGCAGGTTTAAAGACCATTACAAGGCTAAAGAACAGCATCAATAGGCCAAAAGCCGCAATAAAATACATCGTCATTCCTTGTATTGGTTCTTATCTATTTGGCATGGGAAGCGTGAGTGGCTGCGCTTTATCTATTTTAACTTGAGTCGTAATTGTTCTATTTGCCTATCGATAGACGCAACCTGTGTATCAGCTTGCTGCGCTACCGCCGACATTTCTTGTGCCAAGCTTTGCTCCCAAGTCGCACCGGCAAGATTGTTATTGGCGTAACTTCTATCGTTTCTCAGCGCGACAATACGTTTATCCCTTTGGTCGATAATGAGTTTTCGGTCGTTCTCTAGTTTAGTGATTTCACGGCTAATACGTTGTTTATCAATAAAATCGGTTATTTCTTGTTTTTTATCCGAGTGAGTAACAGCGTTTGCATGGGCAATATCAGGGCCTTTAACCACGCTACCGATGCCGCTGAGATCTACGGGTTGGCTATTTTCATCACAGGGATCGGCCTGATATTTTCCGTCGGCACATTGGTATACGGCGGCATTGGCCGAAAAAGGCAAGATAAGTGTCACTAGCAATAATGATTTTCTGTCCATAGAACACCCCATTGTCGATTTTGGCTAGATTACTCTGTCGTGGTGTAAAAACCAACAGCGAGGTCATGGGGTTTCACCCCACAGCCTAATGCCGTTAAGCCGTTGGTATGGCAGATGGTCTGTTACTTACAATTAGGACATGCCAAGAATTTAACAATGGGTGTTTTGTTAAATTTTTTCTTAGAGCTAACTTAATAACTAATTGCTTGAACGTAAGTTGAAAGCACATTATGTTATTGTTTTGAAAAGGGTTGCTCGATTTTCTGTAAAAAAGGATAAACAGTGAAAATTATTCCCACGGTACCGAAAAAATCTAAATTAATGAGCTGGTTGAAGCAGTTACCAATTTCTTTGCAACTAATATTAATCATATCTTTATTCTATCTGACTTGGCACTTTAGATACTTTGTTAGCGGTGTTAATGAATCTGAACTTGTAAAAGTAGAAGGTATTCTTTACTCGATTGAATGTAAGAATAAAATTGCAGGGGCGGATAGTATTATTTTGTATACATCCTTTCCTGAACGAGAGGTATGGTTTAGTGGTTGGCAAAAGTGCAAAAATTTATCTAGAGCATTAAATGAGTTACGTTTTCCCGAAAAAGTAATCTATTATACCAAGAGGTATAATGGTGTTTTTAGCCAAAATAGTGAAGGAGCTTTATGGATTTATGCCGTTGATCTTGCGAGCACGAACGAGCCATTAATTTATCCCGTAAATGGATTAGGTGTTAATTACGAGCCGAATATTTGGTGCTTGGTGTTTCTCTTCATAGCACTATCTCTAATTGAGTCATTAAGAGAGCGTTGGTCGGATTACAGAAAATTAAAAATGAGTTAAGTAACCATTAATGACATACAAACGGAGATATATAAACTAAAAAAGTGGGTGAAAATATTGACTCCCAACTTTAATAGCGTGGCAGTGAACCTCCGGCTATACCTTGGTTAAACATTGAATAAGAGGTTTGTATGCCGCGCACTCTCAAGGGGAGAAATTCTACTCCTTAATATCCTCCCATAGTTACTCTTTTACTGCATAATTCCTATGGGAAGTGGTGAACAATGCAGCACTGTTATCATAGTATTTGTCCTAAATATACAACAGATTAAGCCGTAATTTGTTTAGGCGAATTCTATTACGGGCATGACCTTCAATAATATGGATGTATTCGAGAACCACCATGGATGGCTTTACGGCGTGTCACACAAGCTGCTGAATTTGGCGTATTCGCTATTTGAGCATATGAACCTAATCGTCATCGACTGGAAAATAGTAGGAAAAAGAGTGAGGCTACCTTCATCTTCCACGCTGGCCATTTGTTGTATTGGGAGTTGCACGTTTGAAATATACTATTTTTAATGACTTGGAGCTTTTTTATGTCTTTGATTTAAAATGTATAGCTGGATTTATTACCTCCTTGTGTTTTTTATTACTTTGGTTAAAGCAATTTATGCCATACGGGTTGTAGGTAAACTGAAAGTGCATTATGGTATGAGATAAAATGGTTGGCTAAATTTTTAATACCTAGCTAAGGATTTCGTATCTAAAAATATAGCCAAGATTAATTTGCCATAAAGGAGAATTGTTGATGCATTACTTAAATAATCAAATTGGATACCCTTTTATTATAATTTATTTCGTTGTATTGCTGTCTGTTTTTATAGTCAATAAAATTTTTCTGCAAGACTTTAAAGGTGAAAACGATTTTATTATTTTAATAGTAATATTGAGTATCATACTATTGATGACCTTTAAGTTGAGGGTGAGTATCGAAGATAAAAAGCTTACGCTAAGCTACGGAATTGGTTTATTTAAAAAGAGATTTGATCTTTCAGATGTTGCCAATGTGTCTATGGTAAAAAATAAATGGTATTGTGGTTGGGGTATGCGAATTTCATCTGAAGGAGCAATATATAATATATCCGGTTTCGAAGGTGTTAAAATTGACTTCCGTTCAGGCGTTTCAATTGTGGTTGGAACTAATAAACCATTAGAACTATATCAAGCACTTAAAACGTTTACCTCTTAATGTATCCTGCGAGTGAAAAGCACTATCGTTAAAGAACTCTTCATTGTTTAGCCCTAACATAGGCGAGTTTTCACTAAGAGGCTGTTCATAATTCTGTGTCAGGTTAATTCGATTGCTGACGTGACCTTCGATGATATGGATATCATCGCAGAGCCGCCATGGATGGCTTTACGGCGTGTCACGGAAGCAATGGAATTCGGCGTGTCCGTGACGAGATCAGAAGTGCTTTGAAAAGCCTTATATTTTTAACCTAACCTTCTTTCATCCCAGCTCTGCAAACAAAAACAGCCGCAAATATTTGCGGCTGTTTGTGATTAACACTCTGTATTTGAGTGAGATTTAAAGCTTGCACTAAATCACTCGCTATTCATTGGCCATAGCTAATAGTGCAGGTAAGAACTCTTTATCCAATGCGGCAATTTCGCCTTGCTCGATAAGCACTCGATTAAGGATCTCATGGCTAGTCAAAGGATTAGCTAATACGACGCGAAACACCACTGTGGGTTGTCTAAAGTAGCGCGCGGGTTGAATGCGGGTACGGGAGACAAAGGATTTGCCCTGTTCGCGTTGATGTTTTTGAATAAATTGGGTTAGGCCATCGAGCAGCTCATTAAAGCGAGCGAGTTTCACCTTATCGCCTTGGTCTATCGCCACTTGCATGGCGGCCTGCACCTCCGCGGGTACATAACGATAGGTGAGCAGGCACAGCTCTGGCGCGGTGACTAGCTCAAAGTCAGGGTGTGCGTCGATTTGTTCGGCAAAATAACGGGCTTTTTCAAGGCTGTTGTTGATCAGGATTTCGTAACCATCGCGGCCAATAATCTGCAAACAGGCATGCACTAACATGGCCATGCCGGGGCGTGAGCCTTCGAGCGTTTGGCTGCCTAAATCCTTAGAGCCTCGGCGCAGGATATATTCGGCGTGGTGGGCAATGGCATGGGCAAACTCAGGATTTTTAAACAGCACCATACCCGCGCCCATGGGGACATACATTTGCTTATGAGCATCGATGGTGACTGAGTCTGCCAGTTCAATACCATCGAGTAAGTGACGGTATTTATTGGATAATAAGCTTGCGCCGCCCCAAGCCGCATCTACATGGAAGTGGCAGTTTAACTCACTTGCTAAGGCGGCAAGTTCGCGCAGTGGGTCGATATTGCCCGTCT
Source organism: Shewanella sp. Sh95 (assembly GCF_001308045.1). NCBI lineage: Bacteria > Pseudomonadati > Pseudomonadota > Gammaproteobacteria > Alteromonadales > Shewanellaceae > Shewanella > Shewanella sp. Sh95. The sequence goes on along the minus strand of NZ_LGYY01000020.1, from coordinate 90,332 downwards.
CGGTTGTGCCTGCTACCCCAACAATCGCCATGACTTTGATGCGTTTATTCGCCAGTTCGGCGGCAACTTCGCGCATTTTGGCAACGTCGACTTTGTTATTGCCATCGGTTGGGATGCTGATGATATTGTCGCGACCGATACCGAGCAGATCGACGGCCTTACCTAAGGAGTAGTGGCCGCGCTCGGAGACCAGAATTGCTAAATCATCGAAGCCATAGTGGCGCAGCGCCTTGATTAAGCCTTCGCGGGTCACGCCTTTAAAGTCGCCATCGGCCTTGAGTAATTGGTTGCGGGCAATCCACAGGGCGGTGATGTTAGCCACTGTGCCGCCGGAGCAAAATGCGCCGAGGGAATGGTTGGCACTGTGCATCCAATTACGATAAAAATCATCATCTTGAGCGTAAATCAAATGGTGCATCATGCCGAGCACTTGACGCTCAAGCGGCGTAAAGGCTTTGGAGGTTTCAATTTTGACCAAGTTTTGATTCAGCCCCACCATCATCTTCGACAGTGGTAACACGAAATAGGGCAGCGCCGAGGTCATATGGCCGATAAAACTGGGCGCCGCCGTATGCACCGAATGTGCCACCAGATTTTGCATGATTTCGTCGGTATAGTCGGAGACAAAACGTGGCTGGCTTGGAATTTCAAAGGCTTGAAAATCGGTTTCGATTTCGGAGAGCGGCTTTTCCAGCGCGGCAATGCTGTCACCCAAAAAGCCGGCTAAGTCCTCGGAAAGCTTCTGCTCGATGATGCTTAAGGTGGATTCCGCATCTTCGGGCACAGTGAAAATTCGCATCAAACTGTCTTCGGATGCGATGGCTTGGCGAGGGAGTTTTTGGGTCATGGGGCTTGCCGTCTATTAATTCTTATAGTGAAACCGCAAAGGTGATTAAGAGTATAACCAAATACATGGCGCTTAAACCCGTTTACGGATTACCAAAAAGGGAGCTCACTTTACTGCAAGGCCTTTTAGGCATCAAGCACTAAAATACCGCTTAAGTCAGTGCTTGGGTTACAGAATAAACAAAGGCGCTATGAATAGCGCCTTGGGTGTATGTCGTGAGCTATCACAACACTAAGGTAAAGTTAGCGCTTGCCCAGCATCAAGACGGCGCCAATATTACGGGCAGTATTGGTCAGATTGGTTTTGGCATTCGCCAGTACATCGTCCAGTGGACTTAAGTGTGGAATGATGGGGAAAATCGCCGCCATACCTTGCTCAAGCACGGCATTGGCATTGTCGCCAAGACAACCCGCAACCCCGATAGTCGGAATATTTTGCAGCTGCGCTTGCTTTAAGACGCCCATCGGGGTTTTGCCAAAGATGGTCTGGCCATCGATTCGGCCTTCGCCCGTGATAACAAGATCCGCGCCGCGAATTTTGTCTGCTAGTCCTACTGTTTGCATCACAATCTCAACTCCGGGTTTAAGCTCGGCGCCTAAAAAGGCCATAACGCCAAGTCCCATTCCGCCTGCTGCGCCCGCGCCAGCTTGGTTGCGGTGATCGGTGACACCACTTTGGGCGATCACATCGGCATAGTGACTTAGTGCAGCATCTAAGGTGCTCACCATCTCGGATGTTGCGCCTTTTTGCGGACCAAATATGGCAGAAGCGCCACGCTCGCCACACAGCGGATTATCGACATCGCAGGCCACTTCAAAGGTGCATTCTTTCAGTAGCGGATGGGCGTTGCTCATATCGATACTGGCAAGCTGAGATAGCGCTGCGCCGCCCGCACTTAAGGTTTTACCTTGTTTATCCAGCAGTAAAATATCCAGCGCTTGGGCCATACCTGCGCCGCCATCATTGGTTGCGCTGCCGCCCAAGCCTAAAATAATGTGTTTTATCCCGCGATTGAGCGCATCACAAATCAGCTCGCCCGTACCATAACTGGTGGTGATCAGCGGGTTACGCTGATCCCTTGGTACATGGTGTAAACCCGAGGCGGAGGCCATTTCAATCACCGCAATCGTGCCTTTGGCTTGCTGGCCTAAAATGCCGTAATGGGCTTTGACTTTATGGCCGAGTGGCCCCATGACCTCTAAATTGACAATGCTGCCGCCAGTGGCATCGACCATAGATTGCACTGTGCCTTCGCCGCCATCGGCGACGGGGATTTTGACAATCTCACAGTCTGGGATCACTTGTGTTAAGCCTTGTTCGATTGCGTTAGCCACATCGAGTGCGCTTAAGCTCTCTTTAAAAGAATCGGGGGCAATAACTATCTTCATTCAAAATCCTACAGCTTTTTGGGCGCTTGGTTGCGCCCAAGGACAAGATAACAGCGGCTTAGAGCAGCACTAAGCTTAGTACATACACGGCCAGCATGGAGGTTACACCTTGGATAAGGGTCGCCATGGTTTGGGCTTTATAGGCTTGTTTAACGCTCATGCGGCTAAATTGAGTCACCACCCAGAAGAAGCTGTCGTTGGCGTGGGAGACTGTCATGGCACCGGCACCAATGGCCATTACGGTTAACACGCGGCCCATTTCGCTGCCAAGACCGATATCGCCCAGCATTGGGGCGACTAAGGCTGAGGTTGCCACTAAGGCAACGGTGGATGAACCTTGAGCCGATTTTAATGCTGCGGCGACGATAAAGGGCATGAAAATCCCAACGCCGAGTGCTGATAATGAGCTGCCTAAAAAGTCACCAATAGGTGTGGCTTTTAACACGGCGCCGAAGGCACCACCGGCACCAGTGATCAAAATAATCGGTGCTGCGGCGACTAAGCCTTGGCTAATGCGCTCGCTAAACTCGGCGATCTTGTTATCGCTTTTCAGTAATAGCAGTGACAGGAATAGACCGATAAGCAGGGCGTTAACGGGTTGACCGAGGAAGACTAATAGGCTGAATAGGCCTTCTTTGCCCAGTGGTGCAGAAGGGAAGTTAGCGATAGAACCTAAACAAATTAATAGGATAGGCACAAAAATCGGTGCAAATGCCTTTAATGGGCTAGGGAGTGTGCCGTAGCTTTGTTTTAAGGTTTCAAAATCAGCAGCTTGAGCTTTGAGTTCTTCCGCGCCTTCGCCATCGGGTTCAACCCCTGCAAAGCGGTTCGCCCATAGCATGCCCGCAAGTGAGGCAATGGCAGCAACAAATAAACCAACACCAATCACTAGGCCTAAGTTGGACTCTAAGCCAAGGTTACCCGCCGCGGCGATAGGGCCAGGTGTGGGCGGTACAAAGGTGTGAGTCGCATAAAGACCTGTCGCTAACGCCACGCTCATGGACACGCTCGAGACCTTCATGCGGTTCGCCATGGATTGTTTAAGCGAGTTTAAGATCACGAAACCCGAGTCACAAAACACCGGAATCGACACTAAGTAGCCGATAATCGACATAGTGAGTGTTGGGAAGCGTTTACCCAAGACTTTAATCACCACGTCTGCCATGGTGATGGCGGCGCCGCTCTTTTCGAGGATGATACCGATAATGGTCCCGAGCACGATCACCAGACCGATATAGCCGAGGATATTGCCAAAGCCAGTGGTGATGGTTTTAGCAATATCGCCACTCGGTAAACCATAGGCGAAGGCGCCAATAAAGGCGGCCAGAATTAAGGTTAAAAACGGATGGAGCTTAAATTTTGAGGTCGCGATAACAATAAATGCAATCACGCCGATGAGGATGAGCACTAAGTTCATAGATTGTCCCGTTCAGTCTTGGCTGAAGTTCTTAAGTGGTTCTGGCTGTTTTTGTAGGGCGCGGCTGTTATCTGATCCTAAGTTCAAATAAAGGCTGCTTTGAGGTCATCCTATTATTGAATACTGCGAATTGAATAGCTTTGGTTAAACTGACGGAATTACGGCATAAACAGGTCATTATTTTGTGCGTGTGCACAAAATAATGCGTGTGACTTCGAATGCAATAGCAGAAATATTGTTGCGAGGGGTTGGTAAACCTGCGGTTTACCAACCTTAAAAGTGTAGCGTTTAATATCTTGAGTTATTGACGACGAATAAAAGACTCAACATAAGCCGCCGTTCTAGCATTAAGTATCGGATCGGCTGAGGGGGCAATGCCCTTAGGTAATAACAGTGGGTTAAAAATGCCTTTATCACACTGTTGCACTTGGGAGTCGCTATCGCGGTCCCCGTTAATCACCACTTGGCCGACCAGTAATCGCTTACGAGTCTCAGGCCAAATCACCGTTGGATTATTAATGTCATCACCCGATTCAGCCAGTTGAATATAGAGGTTCCATTGTGCTGGCTGGGTATTAATGCGCTGGAGTAATTCTGCCTTTAAAAAATCATCACCCAGATTAGCCAGTTCGCTGGCAGAAAGGGCTGCTGTGCCGGCTACGGGTTCAAAAATCCATTTACCCGCAACGCTGTTATTTTGCTTGTCGGTAAACAAAAAGCTGTTTACGCCAAAGTAGCGACTATTGGCAAAGCTGGGGCTGGGTGGCAGTTGTTTTACATAGTCGAAAAAGGCTTTGGCGTCGGGCTTATTATCGATAAGCCATTGTTTACCTTCGGCGCCTTGTTTCACTTTGGTCTGAAAGGTAAAAAATCATCCAGATTACTAGCAAAGAACACTGGCACATTAGTGGTGACAAAGTTCAGGTTTTCTTTATCGCCCTCAATTTTGAGTGACATAAAGCGCCCTGGTGTTTTGTCGGAGATTTGAGGATTGGTGCCACCAAGGGAAAAACGAGCAGTAACCTTAATTTGGCTTTGATTAAAGAACGGAATTGATAGTGAATCTTGTAACTCTGGGGTGGGCGCAAAATAGCCCGAAGTACAAAATCCTTTAGTGTGATTACGCAGTTTCACTTTTTTGCCGGCTTCGCGACTCGCCGCATCCGGCGTGCCATTGACGGCATCAACTAGCTCAGGAATGGTTTTTTCGGCGGCGATTAATGTGGGTGAAGTTAGTGCTAAGCCTGTGATGATGCAGGCTTGGGCGAGTAAAGTCAGCTTGAATAGGGTCATTGTGATTCCTTCAATGGATTGTAACGAGCGTTCGAAATGTCGACGCGAGAGAGTTATCCAGAAATATAGGACAGGAGATACGGTATAAATCTTTCACCGAATGTATTGCTTACTCAATAGTGTAGTAATAGTGCAGTAAATGAGGTTAGCTTGAGACATGATTGCGATATCCATTGATTGCTTAAGCCATGAGAGTTAAATACTCAGTCGTTGAATTCGGTGGCTAAAGGAGCGTCTGGTTAAACAGAGGCCGCTACTTTGGGTTCGCAGAAGTATCAAGCAGTTGTCCCAGATACAGACTTAATAAGCCGTGTAAGGATTGAATATCAGTTTTGGTTAATTGCTGAATTTTATCTAGACGATATCTTAAGGTATTTCGGTGGATAAACAGGGCATTGGCGCATTGCTGCGCATCACCAAAGTGGGTGATGTAGGCGGCTAAAGTTTTACGTAATTGGCCATTTTTATCGGCCTGTGTTAGTTGCTGATAGGGACTTGCTAGCGCTTGGCCGCGCCAGTCATGCTTGAGTCCTGAGAGCAGCACTTGTAAGGAATAATCCTCAAATAGGTATTTTGTGCCTTCAGGGTTGAGCTGTTTACCTAAGCTCAACGTTTCTTGCGCGGTTTGATAGGAGCGTGCAATCCCACCTTTTACGGGAAAAAAGTGGCCCAAGGCAATTTTAAAATTTAAGTCCATCTGCGCAGGTAATCGTTGCAATAACTTATCAATACGTTGGTTTTCAAGCTCGGGATCCCATTGTTTTCCATCTAGAAAAGCGGGTTTTAGGATCACCAGCTGTGACATGGAGGTCATGGCAATTAGGTTGCCGCGGTCGGGATTTTGCAGTAGATGCAGTACTTGCTTGAGGGTTTCGCTGACTCTGGGATTGCGCTCATCACCGCTTAGCTCGTTATCTGTTGATGTGTTTACCTGCGATATCATTTTGTAGATGGCGGAGGGTTGTTTTTCACTGACTTCAATAATGGCGGCCACTCGTGGTAGCGTGATATCAATATCGAGCTGCTTGGCCCAGCGATGCAATTGCTCATCGTCATCGGTTTGTGCCTTGATAAGTTGCAGAATAAATTCTTCACGCTGGCGGTTTTCCCACTGCAATTTATCCTGTTGATTGGCTTGCTCGACAATCATCTCGGCGGTCATTTTTAGCAGCTCGCCGTAGTGGGTTAGTTCTGCCGGGTCGCCAGTAATGCCAATCACACCAATAATTTGCCCTTGGTAATGCAAAGGTAAGTTGATGCCTGGTTTTACGCCATGAAGACCGGAGGCGACTTCTTCGCTCAATTCCACATTGCGATTTTGCGCTATGGCTAATAATGCGCCTTCGTGGACTGAACCCATTCGTTTGGGATCGCCTGATCCTAAAATCACCCCCTGACCATTCATCACATTGATATTGTGTCCGATGATTTTCATCGTACGACTGACAATTTTTTTGGCTATGGCGGAATCGAGCAGATACATGGTCTGTGCCTATTTCAATTAAGCATTTAATAATGCCGCGATACGTGATCTTATCTTAGGTATAAGCACTCGTTCAAATTCGGGATGCTGTTTTAGCCAAAGGTTGTTTCGAGGGCTAGGGTGAGGCATGACCATCAATTGAGGCCAATACAAGGACCATTGCTCAATCGCTTGGGTTACTGTGACTTTTGGGGGCGACAATGGTGTCGATAACGTTAAGTCCGGTGAGGTTAACTCCCTGCATGCTGTACTAAGACGAGCCTTAACACGTGGCAGATGGTAATCAATTGCATATTGGCCAAGGACGAGCACTAACTCTACCTGTGGCATCAAGGCTAATAACTTTTCATGCCAAGTCGTGGCGCACTCTGGGCGCGGCGGCTTATCACCTTGCTTTTTACCGTTTCGTTCAATGGTTCCCGGAAAACAAAACCCCATCGGTACTATGGCGAACAGGGCGGGATCATAGAATTGTTCTCTGCTGACATTAAGCCAAGTGCGCAGACGCTCGCCACTGGCATCATCGAAGGGAATGCCCTTGTGGTGAGTTTTTACACCGGGGGCTTGGCCCGCAATTAAGATCCGTGCTTGGCTACTGGCTTGCAAGATAGGTTTTGCTGGCAGTGGAAGCTCGGCCTGACAAAGTTGGCAGGCGCGAATTTGCTTGAGCAGTAAATTGAGTTCTGTTGAGCAAGCGGGCTCGATACTTGGGTGTGGGGCGGTTGTCATCGTTAAGCCCCTAGTTTGCTCAATAGATGATAGAGCCAATAACCAAAGAGTACATAGGAGGCGGCTAATACAAGATAACTCAATGGCTTGGCACCCAAGGATTTAGTGGGAGTTTTGGCATGAGAGGCTAAAGCAATATGGGCCAAGATGATAGCAAAGAGCGCGCAGGGCGGCAGTAGATAACTGATGCCGAGAATCAATAAGGCGCCAAGACTCAGTAACCAGCCCGCATGTTGATTGCTGGGCTGATTAAGTTGGCGTAACTGCAGCGGCAATAAAATCAGCCCAACGCCTACAATGATCATCCCAAGATTGAGTGCAAAGTCGCTCCAAGTGCGGTGTTCATAAAGGGTAAAGGTAAAAGCGAGCAGTGGTACTATCAGTGCGGTTAGTACGTGGCGTTTGGCAAAGATGGGATTACGATACTGACCCGCAAAAAAGAACAGCCCTTGCATTAAGCTATTGATCAGGGTAAATCCACCCAGACCGACAATGATAAATAAGCTTGCTGTGCCACCGCTGGAATCAAATGCCATGGCAGGGGTAGAGAACAAACTTAAACCTATCAAGGCGGGTACAGGCGATAAACGCCAAAAAGAACAAGTGAAGGACGACATCTGATATCCACTGATAATTAACGGGCTGAATTAACATCCGCTAAAGTGCTTGTAAACTCAAGGAATACCTTATTTTGAGTGCGAGTTTTGCCCCAGATTCTGATCTTATTCAAGATTTTGTGGGTTGGAATAGCGAGATGGTGTAACAAAAGTGCGGTGAGTTTTTGTATAGTTTCGCGAGCACGAGCTTGCCGGAACGAATAATATTTACTCTCGAAACTTCAACACGTTCTAATAAAAAAGCCCGCAGAGCGGGCTTTTGACCATCAATAACGCAGATTAGAGCTTGTAGCTCATACTCAGCATTAGCATTTGTGCGGTGTAGTCATGGTTGTTAGTACCAAAACCTACGACGTTCCAAATGCCATCAACAGCGATATCATTTGCGGCGTCATTGTCCTTATAGTTCTCAACTTTGTAATCGAAGCGCAGCGCGAGTTTTTCGGTGGCTTGATATTGAGCATATAAGTTAATGTTATGTACTTTGGCAAAATAATCGCCATAGTCGCCAGTGATACCTTGTCTGACTTGAGTGTTACTGTCGGAGTTGGAATAGGTGTAATCCAGTCCTAGGCGTAACTTGTTCTCCAGCAGGTTGTTGTAGCTAATACCTGCACCGACCACATCTACTTTGTCTTCAATAAAGCCAGTCCACGTCGGGGTGCTGTAATTGTTGCTACCCACCTGTTCAGACTCAATGATCTGGTAGTTGTAGAAGGCGGTTGCCAGTAAGTCTGCGGTGATCATATAGCTGATATTGGCATCATAACTGGTGTCTTTTGACTCAGTTAAGCCAATCACAGTATCGGTATAATCATCCAACGCGTAACGGGCACCAACATCAATGGTCAGGCTTTCAAGCGGCGAATGGGTGATGCGCGCTTCGACTTGGGTTCTGTCACGGTCAGCCAGATTGTACTTACGTAACAGGCTGTTAGTTTCAGAAGAAGTCCATTCAGACGCTTGGTATTGTGAGCCGTCACGTTTTCCGTAACTGCCTTTTACCCACATGTCCCACATATCGAAGCTATTGACGCGTAAACGAGCCCAAACGGTATTTTCATCCGTGGTTTCACGGTCTTGATAATCACGTTGGTCACGTTTGAAGTCATAACCACCATCAAGTTTAATATCGCGGGTAATACGATAATCTGCCGCGACTTTAAAGCGTTGCGTACGATTATCATAAGGCGTGTTATAAGCCACCTTACCGTTGACATTGTTGATGCTGATCTGGGTCCATTCTTCAACTTGGGTATTATTGTCACGGTCGTAATAATCGTAACTACCTGTCAAGCGAAGATCTTTGCTGACTTTGCTAACGACTTTAAGGTTCATGCCCAATAGATCGACTTTCGCATCAACCGCATCGCTTGTTAGCTGGCTGGAATAACGATAGTTATCCGTTACTAACGCCTGATCTTGGCTCATTTGTCCAGTAAGAATACGACCCGATAGGGCGTTACTGCCATCGTTGTACTGTCCCATCAATGACACTGTGTGTGCCTGATTATCGGGATCAAGCGCCAACGTACCTTGGGTTTGGGCACCAAAGGTAGGATTGAATGCACTATCAAAGTCCAATTGGTTGTATTCGTTTTTGAATATAGACCCATTGTAACTGAGCGCTGTGAACCAACGATCACCCTTGAGTTTGACACCCGCTTCAATGGTGTCAGTAGTGTAATCCACTGGCTCTGCTAACATCATCGATTGGTTGAAGAAGCTACCAGAGGCTTGTTTTAAGCCAGTTTTTTCTTCACGCATGTAGTTAACATAGGTGCTCCACAAGGATTCGCCTTGATATTCAAATCCCAATCCCGTGCGTTCACGTTTAAGTGATAATTCGAGGGCATTGAGGCTATCCATCAACAATGGCATTTGGCTGCTTGAACCAGCAGTTACCCAGTTATCCGGTAACGTCAGGTTATTGCCACCAATACCCGCGTAGGGCGATAGGGCGCTATTGCTGTCGTAGGTTGCAATTTGGCGATAGTTTACATTGACGTTGTACTGGCCTTGTTTGCCCGCATTCACATCTAAACGACCGCCATCCATACCGAGTTGATAAGCTTCAACACTGGCACGGTAACCTTTTTCACCTTTAAAGCTTAAATCGGCATCAAATTTGCCCGCGACTTCATTGGATGTTCCAAAGGCATTGGCTGAGCGAATATCCTCTTCACTGTTATAACCAACACCGACACCCACAGTGCCAGATGTGCCGGTTTCAACCACGCAGCCTTTGCAGCTCCATGCGGATAATTTCACTTTATCAGTATTGGCATTAGCAAGACCATAACCATCAGCGGCTACGGCAAAGCCAGTGTTGGCTAATAACGCTAGAGTGATCAAATTGAGTTTAAATTTCATTTTCTCGTCTCCTTAGCGCTGTAATAGCTTGCCAGATGGATGGTTAGAACCATGGACCTGACTATGGCAATTTAAGCAGCTTCTTCCACCCGTAAAGGCATTGTCACCGACATTAGAACCTAAACCAGTGTTACCTAAGTAAGCATTGCTGGCGTGGCCATCGCTAGCATGACATTGCTGACACAGCTGCGGCGCGCGGGTTTTCAGCATGGCATCATTCACACTACCGTGAGGATTGTGGCAAGTGACACAATTCTCAGTGACGGGTGCATGCTCCCAAAGTTTTGGGCCGCGTTTCTCGGCATGACAGGAATAACAGGTATCATTAACACTAGGCTTGTTAAGATCGGAATCTGTCATGCTCCCATGGGGATTGTGGCAGTCGCTACAGGTCATTTGGGCCCATTTGAGTGGATGACTTGAGCGTTTATTCATATCCGCTTTTTGCTTAGTGTGGCAGCTAGTACAGACTTCCATCTCAGTGTTTTTAGATAACACAGGATCTTTAGCTACGTGTACTTGGTGACAAGAAGCACAAGCAACATCGGCGTTGTCATGGTGACCGCCATTCCAAGACATACGTTTATCATCTTGGTGACAGCTCATACATACGCTGTTTTGCTTATCGGCACTTAAGGTTGATTGCTTACCAAAAGTGATCATCGGCTCGTTGCCGCCTTTGTTGTGCTGACCCATTGGGCCGTGGCACGCCTCACATTGCAGGCCAGCCATGGGGCTTTTTGACGAATCAATCGCGCCGTGGACACCTTTGAAAAGGTCCATCACTTTTTCAGATTTTTTATGGCACATGATGCAAGAGTCTGCACCTTTAGGGGAGTAGTTGCCTTCGGCAAACTTCTTATCCAAGGTCGCTTCGACTTGCTCAGGGGTCATTTTTTCATCCCACTTCGACGCGTAAGCGTTTGGTGTGATGCATAAAGACATAACTGCTGACATTGCCATTGTGATGACAAATGCCGGCAGTAGATTTTTCATTTTGTGACTGTTCTTCATAATAGGCTTCCCAATTTGTCCCAACAAAATTCAAGAAAGGGGGAGCGAACTCCCCCTGCTTGGGCAAATTACATTTTCACTTGAGTGTGATCTGCAACTGTTGGGGTATGGCAGTAGAAACAGGTTTCTGACTGTGCCGCTTGGTTGGCTTGAGTATAATCGCCATTCACAATCGCACCCATATTTTCTAAACCGTGGCCGATAGATTCTGGCGCGTGGCATGAAGTACAAGTTGCTGTGATTGGGGTGGTGTATTTACCTGCAGAAGTAGCCAGTGCACCTTTCACTTTAAATGCATCTAAGTTGAAGTCGTTGTGGCACTGAGTACATTCTTTGATCACGCCTTGCTCACCGTGAACCACGTGTAGTTTCATTTCGAAACCACCTTTGTTAGCACCGTTTGCATAGGTACCATCTGGTGTGTGACAGGCAACACAAGCATCAACACCCACGATAGGCTTACCGTTTGCGTCTTTGGCATGTGAAACTTGTTCAGACATCACAAAGCCTGCATGGTGACCTTTGTGGATTTCAAAGGTGTCACTGTGACAGCCTTGGCAAGTGCTGAAGTTCACTGAGTTAACATGACGTGTACTAGGCGCTTTACCAGATTTAGTACCAAAGGCTAACTCGGCTTTCATACTGGTGGTTGTGCTATTAGCAGTACAAGCCGTTAATGTGGTACCAGTGTTACACATTTCTAAGCCAATAAAGGTAAAGGCGGTATCAGTATCGCCCGCACCAAATGGCAGTGCAGGAGTAGTGAACACCAGTTTACCATCAGCGATGGTAACATCAGCTTGTAATGCACCATCTTTGACTAGATCTTTGGCCACTTTAGCTGTACCGCTACCTGGGCTCTTGTTATAGCCCATGATGGGGAAGTTAGGTCCAACGTTAGTGATAGTTTCTAAACGTTTAATCTTATTTTGTACACTCGCCGCATCAATGGCATTGCCGTTTTTATCTAAGATAGACACGGTTAATACCGCAGTATTGTCTGCTTGAGCAGCTAATGTTGCAGACATACCTAATTGAGCGATAACGGCTTTTTTGTCAGCGGTTTTAGCTGTATGTAACTCGGCTGTCCAAGTGCTGTTATGGCAGGCGATACAGTTAGAGTTATCGAGTTGTTGAGAGTGGCCTTTACCCGCAGCAAAATCCACAGTGCTATGACAGCTTCCACAGGTTGCGGCAGTTGGAATACGTGACCAGTTGCCCCAATCAGGTGTTGCTTCATTTTCAGTGTGACAGCTTTGGCAGCTTTCTAATGAGCCTAAGGTCAGGTCTTTATGCTTGGCGTGAACTAGAGCATTAAACTCTTTACCTACGCCCACTTTGCCTGCGGTGTGGCACGTTGCGCAGTAGTTAACATCTGAATACGCACCACCATGTTTAACCTGTGCTAAGTCTTGGTGACAAGTATTACAGCTTTCAGTGGCAACGATTTTACGGCTATAACCAGGCTCGGCACCTGTGTCAGCGGTGAAATCTACAAAAGCGTTGCTGTTAGGCACTAAGGTGCCATCTGGTAGTGGCGTATTGTAAGCGCGGATTAGCACACGTTGAGCCAACTGGTCGTTGTAGGTGATCTTAGCATTGGCAGTTAAGTTCATCTTGAAGGTATAGCTGTAGTGGCCGTTCTTCTTGTCAACAAAAGTACCTGGGCAAGTTGAAGCGAGATCACAGGTTTCATCACCAAAGTATTGCCACTGAGAGGCATTACCGGCACCTGTAGCGCCTTGAGGAAGTAATTGAGCTGCTGCAAAACGCATTTTTTGCAGACCCACGACCGGTAAATCGTCTTCGTTGGTGACAGTGAATTCAACACTAGGTACACCGTTAGTCACAACAGATTTGTTGAATGTAAAATTGAGCTTTTGAATAGCGGGAGCTGGCTCTCCACCAGGTTCACCGGGTTTACCATCGTTACCATCGCTACCACCACAGCCTGTTAAGGCCATAGTGACGGCACTTGCTGCAAGCAGCAGTGCGAATTTTGATTTTTTTGCGTTCATCATTTTTTTCCCTGCATAGGTTTGGCATTACTTAAGTGCTTGTCTTCTTCACCCGACAGATTCTTTGTCTGTGCTTTGGTCTTGAAGGCAACCTAAGTGGATGCTGGAAATAGAATTCCCCAAGGAAAGGCTAACCTAACATGCCTCTAAAATCTTCTAAGCCTTTGCTAATGTGTGACTTGGATCTTTCTATTTCTAAAGAGGTAGTTAAACCACAGGGGAAAAACAAATTTAGATCAAAAAAACGGCGGATTGTGAAGCTAAAATAAAAAAGAGAGAGGGGATACCTCTCTCTTTTTGTTCTTACTCTCTATTGAGAGAATTACGTCGGCTTAGTTACCGTGAGCTTCCATCAATTGTGATGGAGTATGGCAAGTCGCACAGCTTTCAGAGGCACGAGTTTGAACATCTGCTGCACTTGAGCCATTTAAGATACCGCCATTAGTCTCGATGTGCGATTTGGCAGCGTCAGACAGATATTTCTGGTGACAACTTAAGCATGCACCAGCATCGGAAGATACCCAAATATCAGCACCATTATTTGTGATATCACCGTAGCGCCATACACGTTCTGGTGATCTGCCTAAAGCAATACCCGTTACAACGTTTGATTTATCTGCAGTATGACATGTTGCACAATCGGTTTTTAATACAGTACCAGATTGTACGCCTGCATATTTCAGATAATGTCCTTCACGCTCGTGCGCTTTCCAAGCAAAGCTGGTTGGTATCTTACCGCCTGGATAGGCCGCATCATTTTTCAGGGTTTTGTCCGATGTATGACAAGTTTGGCAGTTTACACCGTTGTCATAGTGGTGGATTTCCTGATTGTGACAGCCTTGACACTTAGTTGGGTCGATGATTTCACGACGTGCTTTAGCTTTTGCAGTGCTATCCACACCACCATCTTTCCAAACGAAGTGATATGGTGCTTCTTTAACTGGTACTTTACGGACGTTAGGTACAGTACAGTCTGTCATCACAACATCAGCAACGCCATAGCCGCCATTGTTGAAGCAAACCTCTAATGTAGACCAGAGTTCAAATGTTTTACCGTTAGCATCCGCTGGTAAGCTGAACTTAGTACCTGTTAGTGAATAGGTTTTGGTCGCTTCATTATAGGTACCTTCGTTCAGGGCGATACGACGGTTGCTATAAGAAGCTGCTGCTGAGCTTGGGTAATCTTTGTCAGAATCCCAAGCCACAACAACGCGTGAGGTTTGGTTTACATAGGCTTTATCGATTGCATTGCCATCTTTATCAATCACTTGTACATCGAAAGTGATTTTTCCTGTTGCATTTACACCCACATTGCTGAACTTAATACCCATCGCTTTGGTGTCAGAATAGGCTTTCAGTACATCGCCATGACGTTTGGCTGCGCTGCCAGTACCGCCATAAGGCTCTGTCGCATTGTGGCAAGAGGTACAGTCAGTGCTGCTATGGTGAGCAGATGGTTTTTCAGTATGGCAACCAATACAAGCTTGATTGCTTAAGTCTGCTTTGAATAGGTCTGCATTGGCAGGTGCACCGGCACCTACAACGTGACAAGCTGAACAATCAGCAGCAGGTTTTAATGGGAAGCCTACTTTGCCGTAGTCGATCACTTTACCACCGTAACCGACAATCTTATAAGGAGCAGGTACTTCTGCGCCTGTCTCATCGAAGGTATGACGCTCACCACCTTTGTGGATAGCGTGGATCATGTAAGTAAATTCAATGCTATTGCCTGATTCTGGATCGCCAGAGGTCGCAGTATGGCAAGAGGCACAGTTTTCAATATCGATACGACGACCACCATGAAGCTCTAAGCTTTCAGGTTGGTGACAGGTATAACAAGCTTGAATAGAAACCACGTTACGGGTTTGAATACCTTCCGTCTTACCAGTAGAAGGTTGCCAGTCGAAATGGGCGTTGGCTGTGAGTTGTGGTAATTCAAGCTCCATCGTCGCGCGTTGAGTCGCGTCAGCGCTGTAAGTGACGGTTAATGGCTGAGTTACATTGGCAATGTTGGCTTGGTAGGTGTAGCTATAGCTACCATCACCATGGTCAACTAAGCAAGTATCACATTTACTTGCTGCTTCAACGTTTGCTTGGTATTGGGCTGATGGCTTGAGGTTATCAACGCCGGATGGAATAGTACCTGGCTCTTTTTTGGCATTAATATAAGCTTGCCATTGATAACCACGGTTAGCTTCAGTTTCACCCACTTTTTCTTTAACTGGAGTTAATTGCGCAATACCAAACCGTAAATCGTGATCTTTAGTTAAGCCTAATACGGCAACGCCATTAGCATTTTCCAACGTAAAATCAACGGTGACTTTGCCTGCATCAACAGTGGCATTTGTGAATTTTGCTTTTAAGGTTGAGGTGGAGTTGATATTGACACCAACAACGCCTGGTTTACCGTCTTCACCATCTTTACCGTCACTGCCACCGCAGCCAGTGAGAAGAAGTGAAAGTAAACCGGCACCCAACATCGCTTTTGTTGCGGTATTGAAATTGAACCGTTTCATCATGATATTTCCCTGCAATAGTTTTAATCATCATTAAACACTTATCAAATAAGAATAAATCTCATTATTGGCATTTAATGTGTGGGATTAGATCCCACCTGTAAGGCTAACTAAGTCATTGGTATTTATCAGTCACTTTAAGCGGGTTATGTGATTGAGATCTGACTATTTCTTTAGAGGTAGAAGACTGCATAGTATGAGTTCCTTTTATATCTGCAGTTGCAGGCCTTTTGGCCTGCATCATAGGGTTAATTAATTGGGTGGACTTTGAGTACATCGGCGGCGGCCCCTTGTCCATGGCAGAATGCACAGGTTTCAGTGCCTGCGGTCGCATCTGCTTTTGTTCCAGCAAAGACAGCGCCTTGCTGCATCATATGGTTGTGGGTGGTATCACTTGAGTGACAGTTACTGCATACGGCGGCTATCGGGCTGGTAAAGGTGCCATTGTTAAGCGCAAGCGGTTGAACCGCTGTATTTAAGGGCAGGGCAACCGTTGAAACGCCTGCTGCATCTTTGATATGGCATTGAGCACAATTACCGATTTTGCCTGGGTAGTTGAGATCTGCAAAACCAGCAACTTGGCTGGTATGGATCCCATGAATTAACTGTTTAAAGTCAAAGGAGGTAATGGAGGGATTTGCCGCTGTAGCATCGGCCTGCATATTCGGGTTGTGGCAAAGTTGGCATTGGCCTGCTAAATCGTTGCGCGCACCATGAATATTCAGTTGTTGATCGCCGTGGCAGCTAGCACAGTTGGCATTGCTAATGATTTCGCGGCGGCCAGTGCTGGTTAATGCAGACATATTGAAGTAACTATGACTTGATTTGATCACCAGCACTTCTGCCTGTTCGGTGCTGCAATCCACTAAGACTTTGTCTTTGGCGCATACCCGGCCCTGAATCGCTAAGCCTCCATGGTCGGCCTCAGTTCCCGCTGGAACGGTGAGACCTGAAATAGTGTAAACGTAGGTGCCATTGCTGCCAGAAACTGGCGTGGAGTCAGGGAGACGAATTGAGCGCGCAGAGCGGGTACTGTAATCGAAACTGGTTCCCCAGTTAGCATAAACCCTTAGGTCGCTGATAAATTTGAGTTTATCTGCGCTATCTACGTAAGCAGTGCCTGTGCTGGGGTTGATCAGGGTCACCGCAACAGTCACTGTGCCATTGGCATCCATGCTTGCACTACTGATGCTTGGACTAAATTGAGCTAACGCGGCTATTTGATCTTCATTGCCGTGTACGCTTGCGGTCCAATCGGCATTATGGCAAGCAACGCAATTGCTATTATCCGCTTGTGCTGGATGGCCTTGGCCCGCAGGGAAATTAATTTGGGTATGGCAGGCACCACAGGCTTCCATGGTGGGTACCCTATGCCAATTTTGACGCTCGGCTAAATCTGGATTATCAACGTGGCAAGTCTGGCAATTACTGATGGATTGAGGGAATCCCGTTAAATGTTTGCTGTGTATCATTTGCGGGAAAATATCCGCGGGATTGCTGACCTTCTTACTGTTATGGCAGGTTACGCAGGTTTCAACTTGGTTATAACGTCCACCATGGAACGCTAAATTGTTGTGGCAGCTATTACAGGTTTCAATGGTAATTAAGTTACGGGTATAAGCTAAGGTATTCCCCGAGGTTTGCCAATCATAGTGCTGATTAGTTATAGGGAGCGCTGTGCCATCGGCTAATGCATCACCGCCCAGTTTGATGACTACTCGTTGGGTGGCGTCGTTAACGAATGTCACCCCATTCATGCCGTTAAATGTGGCGCTAAAACGATAGCTGTAATGGCCGTTTTTATGGTCAACAATCGTGCCTGGGCAAGAAGCGGCGCACGTTTCAGAGGTGAAATGTTGCCACTCACTGCTATTACCAGCACCTGTGGCGCCCTGAGGTAGTAATTGCGCCGCAATAAAGGTGGCTGAAGGAATACCAACCACGGCTTCATCGTCTTGATTGCTCACCTGATAATCGACTTGGGCAATGCCGTCGGTCACGGTAACTTTATCGACCATGATGTTTAGGCTAGTGATCGTTATTGCGGGTGGTTTCCCCGGCTCACCGGGTGAGCCATCATTACCATCATTGCCCCCACAAGCGGAGACAAGTGTGGCGAGGAGCAGCATCAAACTATATTGTGTGGTTAATTTGGCAAACTTGTTCATATTTCTATCCTTGGAATACGCTGTCAGTGCCTAAGTTACATTTGGTAGCTTAAGGTCAAACCTAAGTAATGAGCATTGTAATCGTGGCTGATGTCGCCAAAACTGAGCACATTGGGGACCGTGTCCCAAGTGATGTTTTGGTTTTGCCAGTTTGCATCTTGATATTTCTCGAACAACCAATCGAAGCGTAATGACATACTGTCGGCCAGCTTATATTTGGCGTAGGCGTTAATATTGTGCTTGCGACTGTAGTAGTCACCGTAGGGGCTAGTGATGCCATAGGTGATTTCAGTATCGCTTTGACCATCGGAGTAGCTGTAGTCCAATCCCAGATCTAAACGATTATCCAGCAGGTTTTGATAGGCGATACCCGCGCCAATCAGGGTCGATTTCTCTTCAGCGGTGCTGTACCAATCAGGTGTTGAGAAACGATTGCTTCCGGCCTGATCTGAATCGCGCCAGTCTTGGTTGAGATAGGCGTTAAGACTTAGATTGTCGCTAATTAGATACTGCGCAGTTACATCGTAGCCAAGGTAAGACACTTGGGTGAGCCCGACTGATGTATGGTTATAGTCATCATCAATACTGTGTAAACTCGCACCCACAGAGAACCCTATATCGGTTTGGTAATCTGTGTGCAAGGTGACTTTTTGACGTTTGCGATCAGCAAGATAAGACTTACGTAGCCAAGGATTACTCGGACTTTGTGTGCTTGTTACAGCATCGTATTCACTGCCATTACGATCTAATACTTCGCCCTTTAACCAAGCTGACCAAGCTGGCGAATAGCGGTAGCTGAGTTTGGCAAAGAGACCCGATTCATCGATGGACTGCCTATCAAGCTCCGAATAAATGATTTCATCTCGGCTATATCCCGCTTCAGCATAGGCCGACGGCGATAGGCGGTATTTGCCTTTGAGATCAAATTGTTTACTGCGTTTATCGTAGAGACGATTTGTAGCTGTGCCTTGATAAAAGCTGTCGGTCACGACCTGTGGGAAATCTAACTGAGCCGTCTTGTTTTCCCTGTCTTGATAGTTATAACTGGCTTGAACACTCAAATCCTGTGTGATGCGGCCTGAATACTTAAGCACCATATCTAGGATGTCCACTTGGGCATCCAGATTATCGGTTGGCAGTACAGGGGAGGGGCCATTAATGGTTGCTGGTAGAAAAGCCTCATCCTGTGACATGTTACTGATGCCCACGTGCATAAGGATGTTATGACCATTTTGACCACCACTGGCCTCGGCGGCGATCCGATAGGCCTTGTTATCTGGGTCGACGGCATTTTGGCCAAAGTAGGCCGCACCAAATGTGGGCGTATAGGCCGATTGCCATAGCAGTGCCTGATGGTCATTCTTATATTGGCTTATCTGGCTGTTTATGCCCGCTTGCCAGCCTGTGCCGCCAAAATAAACTCTGGCATCGACTTCATCAGTGCTGTCATCAATTGGCTGCGCCAACATCACACTGTTAGTGAGAATATTTGCGCTGGTCTTTTTCGTGCCGCTGCGGTTTTCATGCTGGTAGTTCACCGAGGCTTTGTAGCGGCTGCTCGATGAGATATGGCCTGCGTAGTAACCGCCGAGGTTAAATCTATCCCGCGTAATGCTTAAGTCCTGCTCGATTAAACTCGATTGCAGTAACGGCATGGAGTGGGTCGTTGCTCCCGCTACCCAATTATCAGGCAAGAGCATCTTATCGTTATCGGTGAGATAAGGGCTCTTTAGCTGATTGTATTGGTAATTGGCGAGCCCTTTATAACCTAATTGGATTTGGTAGTGTCCGGGTTGGCCTGTGGTGAGCTTGGCTGACCCCGTGTCAAATCCCAATTTATCGGCCTCTAGCCGGGTTTGGTAACCACTCCCAGCTTGGTATTGCATATCGGCGCCCACAGCACCGACCAAGCCATCTTTATCCGTGCCAGTGCGATTACCAAAACGGCTATCTTCGCCGTCATTGTAGGCGAGCGTGGCGCTGACGTTGACTTGGCGCCCTGTTTTGGGCTGGCATTGCTTGCAGCTCCATGCCTCACTTTTTACGCCACTGCGATTCGCTTTTTGGATTTCATATCCTTCAGCATGGGCTGTGTTGAGTACGCCACTAATCGCCCAAGCCAGTAATGTGAGTGAGAAACAAGCTTTAGGAGTCGATATGTTCATTATTTGCATGATCATTCCCTTGTTATCTCTGGAGCAACTTGCCGGATGGATGGTTTGAACCATGCACTTGTCCATGGCAATTCATACAGGAATTACCCGAGGTGAAGGCATTGGTTTGATTACCAAAGTAAGCATTACTGCTGTGGCCATCGGAGGCGTGGCACTGTTGGCATAACTGTGGCGGTTTGCTAATAAGCATGGATTCGTTGACGCTGCCGTGGGGGTTATGGCAGTTCGCACAATTGTCGGTGACTGGCGCATGTTCCCACAATTTAGGACCGCGTTTTTCAGCGTGGCAGCTGTAACAGTTTTCGTTGACGCTCATTTGTTTCAGACTGGCATCATTTAAACTGCCATGGGGATTGTGGCAATCGCTACAGACCATTTGTTGCCACTGTAGTGGATGGGATGAGCGTTTGTGCATATCCGCTTTTTGCTGAGTATGGCATTGGGTACAAATCGCCACTTCGTTGGCTTTGTCGCTGATAGGATCTTTTGCTACGTGTACTTGGTGGCAGCTACTGCAAGGGATATCGGCATTGTCATGGTGATTACCTTTCCACGCGATGCGTTGATCGTCGTTATGGCAACTCATACAAACACTGTTTTGTTTTTGCGCGGGAACGGGGGAATTCTGGCCGAAGGTGATCATCGGCTCTTTGCCGCCCTTGTTATGATTACCGAGTGGGCCGTGGCAAGCCTCACACTGTAAGTCGGCCATGGGGGATTCTTTAATATTAGGATTACCGTGCACACCATCGAAAATGGCCATTACAACCGCACTTTTTTTATGGCACATCAGGCAAGTGTCAGCCCCTTTAGCCGAGTACTTACCTTCGGCAAACTTTTTGTCCAAAGTCGCGACGACCTCCTCGGGTGGCTTGTCATCCCAAGGTGTCGCTAACGTTGAAAGGCTGAGTATCGATAACATCAGAGCAAGCATAACCTGAGTTATGCTTTTGAACTTTAAACCAATATCCATGTTCATCTATTCCCGAGTGCGTTTTATTTGTTATTTTTCAAGCTTTCAACATCGCTAATTTAGCTGATTAATATTAGAACAAGCATGTGACAAGTGCTTAACATTTTTTAGCGGGTTGACTGTAAAGAGGAATGATTTTGTAGGGATAAACAATAAGTGTGACCAATGTCTCATTTTATAACGGGGATGACTTTTTTTAACGCTTATTGAACATGTTGTTCGATTGCGATAAAGGGTGGCAGCTAGCTGGCATTTTTATTTTCGGTCAGGCGTTTATTCATTGAGATTTTTGTCACATAATACTCAACACAATTGAAAACTATTATCGTTACCAGTCAAAAAGCTTGATCTAGGTAAAGTTATTAGCTCCATAGCTCAGATACAATGAACACAGTTTTTCAAGCTGAAGCTGTTACAAGGTGAAATAGGTAATGAAGTTAAGCGAACTCAGTCCCGGTGACCGTGGCATTATTTCTGAAATCGGGCGATTAGATTTGCCGCAAACAGTGAAGCGTAAATTATTGTCCATGGGCATTACCCCAAATACACGATTTTCTTTGATTCGCCGAGCGCCAATGGGCTCTGGTTTAGAGCTGGATATTCGTGGTAGTAAGCTTTGTATGCGCAGAGACTTGGCAGACATTATTGAGGTGGAAAAGGCGAATGACTAAGCAGTTTCATTGCGTCACCGTTGGTAACCCAAACGCTGGGAAATCAACACTCTTTAACGCGCTTACAGGCGCTAATCAGCAAGTTGGCAACTGGTCCGGTGTGACGGTTGAGAAAAAAACCGGCCATTTCACTCTCAATGGTGCTGACGTTTACTTAACCGACTTACCCGGTATCTATGATTTACTCCCTGCGGGTAATAGCTGTGATTGTTCTCTCGATGAGCAGATTGCTCAACAGTATCTCGCCGAACAACGTGTCGATGGCATCATTAACTTAGTTGATGCGACCAATATCGAGCGCCACCTCTATTTCACGGCACAACTCCGTGAATTGTCGATCCCTATGGTGGTGGTGTTGAACAAAATCGATGCTGCTATCAAGCGTGGCATTCGTGTCGATTTAAAGAAAATGAGTCAAGAATTGGGCTGCCCAGTGATTGGGGTTTGTTCTCGCGATCCTGCTGATGTTGCTAAAGTACAAGCGCAAGTGCTTGACTTACTTCAAGGTCGTGTATCTGAAGCGCCTTTGTTACTTGATTACGACGAGCAAATTGAAGCAGGCGTGCAACTACTTTGTAGTAAAGATCCCAACTTAAGCCGTGGCCGCGCCTTAGCTATGTTGGGTAACGGTTCTGGTTGTGGTAGCTGTAAAAATGCTGAGCTTCAGGATGAGGTGAATACTTGTACTCAGCAAATTTCGCAGCAAGGACACGACATTGAAGTGATGGTCGCAACCACTCGCTTTAATTTTGTTGAGCGAGTATTCCAAGGTTCCGTTAAAGCCGATGGCTTCTTAACCTTGAGCGATAAACTCGATAAATTAGTCTTACATCCTGTACTTGGGATTCCGGTGTTCTTATTTGTCATGTATTTGATGTTTATGTTCAGCATCAACATCGGCAGTGCGTTTATCGATTTCTTCGATGTGTTTGCAGGGGCATTACTGGTCGATCATTTTGGTGCATTGCTCAATAACATAGGCGCGCCAGCTTGGTTGGTGACTATCCTTGCGGGTGGTGTGGGCCAAGGTATTCAAACGGTTTCTACGTTTATTCCTGTGATTGCGGCATTATTCCTTGGTTTATCTGTTCTTGAAAGTTCGGGCTATATGGCTCGTGCCGCGTTTGTGGTTGACGGATTAATGCGTCGCATAGGCTTACCGGGCAAAGCTTTCGTACCAATGATCGTGGGCTTTGGTTGCTCTGTGCCAGCCATTATGGCAACGCGTACCTTAGGCAGTGAGCGTGAGCGTATTGTCACGGGAATGATGGCTCCCTTTATGTCTTGTGGTGCCCGGTTGCCTGTGTATGCACTATTTGCGGCGGCATTTTTTCCAGACTCTGGCCAAAACCTGGTATTTTTACTGTATATCATCGGGATTTTTGCGGCCATCGGTACCGGATTGTTGCTGCGAAGCACTTTATTACCAGGCACCAGTAGTGCGGTAGTGATGGAGTTACCAAGCTATGAGTTGCCTAAATTTAAAGCAGTGATGGTGCGTACTGGTAAGCGGACTAAGAGTTTTATCCTTGGTGCGGGTAAAACCATTGTGCTGGTGGTGACACTGCTCAACTTTATCAATGCGATTGGTATTGATGGCACTTTTGGCCACGAGGATAGCCAAGCGTCACTCTTAAGTGTAGCGAGCCAGAAAGTGACTCCAATCTTTGCGCCGATGGGGATTGAACAAGATAACTGGCCTGCAACCGTAGGTATTATCACCGGGATTTTTGCTAAAGAAGCGGTGGTGGGAACACTCAATAGCTTATATACCAATGCGGCGCCTGAGGACGGTGAATTAACACCACTAGCAGACAGCTTTAACGAGGCACTTGCGACCATTCCTGCAAACTTGTTCGGTTTGGATTTGGAAGACCCGCTTAAGTTATCTGTGGGTGATGTATCCAGTACCGATGTTGCGGCAGAGGCGCAAGGTGTTGCAACGTCAACCTTTAGTGCCTTGCAATCTGGGTTTACTACCAAGGTAGCGGCGTTCTCTTACCTGTTGTTTATTTTACTCTATACTCCCTGTGTTGCGGCGATGGGCGCTTTAGTGAACGAGTTTGGTACTCGTTGGGCAACGTTTGCAGCGACATGGACATTCTCTCTGGCCTATGGCAGTGCAACTATCGCTTACCAAGTAGCAACCTTTGCCGAGCACCCATTGCAATCGGGTTTATGGATTGGTTTCTTCCTCAGTGCGTTAGTCATATTCTATCTATGGCTAAAACGTAAAGGGCGCAGAACTCAGCAAATTATCCCCGGCGTGCGGATTATTACTGAGTAAATCCCTGAGTAATAAATGTCAGCTTAGTGGTTACAAAGATAAAAGCAGCTTTCACGGCTGCTTTTATTGTTTTACTATCCACGGCATAACCCTTAGTTTTTAATACTGGGCATTGTAACTGGCCGAGATCTGTAGGATCATGCTGGTTTTGTTAAAATTGCCATTGTTCGCAAAGAGGAATTCCATGAGTCATGTGGACACTGAAGTACGTCCGAGTAACTTTATTCGTAATATCATTGATGAGGATCTGAAAAGCGGTAAGCACACGAGTGTGCAGACGCGTTTTCCACCCGAGCCAAATGGTTATTTACATATAGGTCATGCTAAGTCCATCTGTTTGAACTTTGGCATCGCCCGCGATTACCAAGGTCTCTGTAACTTACGATTTGATGATACCAACCCTGAAAAAGAAGACATCGATTATGTCAATTCTATTCAGGCGGATGTGCGTTGGTTGGGATTCGAGTGGGATGGTGAGGTGCGTTATTCCTCTAACTATTTCGACCAATTACATCAATATGCCGTTGAGTTAATCAATAAAGGCTTAGCCTATGTGTGTTTTCTCAATGCTGATGAAACCCGTGAATACCGTGGCACGTTAAAAGAGCCTGGTAAAAATAGCCCTTATCGCGATACTCCTGTGGAAGAAAACCTGCGCTTATTTGAAAAAATGCGTCTAGGTGAATTCAAAGAGGGCGAATGTGCGCTGCGCGCTAAGATTGATATGGCATCGCCTTTCATGTGTATGCGCGATCCGGTGATTTACCGTATTCGTTTTGCTCACCATCACCAAACGGGTGATAAGTGGTGCATTTATCCAATGTACGATTTTACTCACTGTATTTCCGATGCGCTCGAGCACATTACTCACTCATTATGTACACTTGAGTTCCAAGACAACCGTCGTCTGTATGACTGGGTTCTCGATAATTTAGATGATTTCCAAGCGCCAAATCGTACTCGTCAATATGAGTTTTCACGCTTAAATCTTGAATATACGCTGATGTCTAAGCGTAAATTAAATGACTTAGTGACACGCAAGTTAGTAACTGGCTGGGATGATCCCCGTATGCCAACAATTGCAGGTCTACGCCGTCGTGGTTATACCCCAGCGTCTATCCGCGAGTTTTGCCAACGTATTGGTATCACTAAGCAAGAAAACATGATTGAAGCGGCGATGCTCGATGCCTGCATCCGTGAAGAGCTAAACGAACATGCCCCACGTGCGATGGCCGTACTGCGCCCATTAAAAGTGGTGATTGAGAACTACCCAGAAGGTCAAATCGAGACGATTCAAGCGGCTTCTCACCCAAGCGATGAAAGCATGGGGACGCGCGAACTCGCCTTTGGCCGCGAACTGTATATCGATGTGGCTGACTTCAGAGAAGAAGCCAATAAGCAGTACAAACGTCTAGTCATGGGCAAAGAAGTGCGCCTGCGTAACGCCTATGTGATTAAAGCCGAACGTTGTGACAAAGACAGTGAAGGTAATATCACTACCGTCTACTGTAGCTACGATGCCGATACTTTAGGTAAAAACCCTGCCGATGGTCGCAAGGTGAAAGGCGTAATCCATTGGGTTGAAGCGACTACGGCTAAACCTGCTGAGTTCCGTTTATACCAACGCTTGTTTACTGATCCAAATCCAGCTGCTGCCGAGACAGTGGATGAAGTGCTTAACCCTAACTCACTTGAAGTGGTTAATGGTTTAGTTGAAGCAAGCCTTGCGAATGCGCCAGCGGAAAAAGCTTATCAGTTTGAGCGTGAAGGTTATTTCTGTGCTGACAATAAAGACTCTTCAGCCGAGCATTTAGTGTTTAACCTAACGGTTGCACTGCGGGACTCATTTGAATAGCAAGTTGTTGGCCGCGATAATCTCTGTCGCGACTAACTGTCAACAGCAGTAAAGAATAAAAAGGCCCTTAGTGTTTTCAAGCTAAGGGCCTTTTCTGTTTTACAACTTTTCGTTTTCAACACGTCTATTTGCCACTATCAATTTGTCACTATCAGTATTTCAAGTCGTTTGCACCTGAGTGCGGATTAATCCCTTATTGGTACATAGGACCAAACCCAATGCTCCAGAGGATAACACTGGTGGCCATTAATCCAACTAAGAGCACTAAACCTGCTGTGACCATAGAACTGGCGTAAATAAAGCCTTTCTCTTCAGGGATATTCATAATAATGGGCACACCTGCATATAGTAGATAAACAGAGTAGGCTAAGCCAATCAGCCCAACAATCATAATAAACCAGAGTACTGGGTAGAGTGCCGCCAAACCAACCATAAATAGCGGTGTTGCGGTGTACGACGCGAGTTCTAATGCTTGGGTGAAAGTTGGCTGAGCATCGAAGGTTTTTGCCATCCAAAAGGCTAAATAGGCGAGGGCAAACACGCCTGCAATTAGGCCAAAATACATACCTACGGACATAAACATTGCACTTTGCGGCGTGAGATAAATAGGATCACCGGCTCCTGGATTCCAGCCAATGTAAGCTGTTGCAATAAAGCTACAGACAGCGGGAATGAGTGCGATGAGAAGAACGTGACTTAAGCTACTTTTGAGTGCTTCATGGTTTTGTTCAATCGCATGCCACTCTTGCTTTGGATGAGTGTATAACCCCATTAAGTGATTCAGTATCATTATAATTATCCTTGTTCAGCATTGATGATGGCTCGCCAAACGTCAGACGAGCTGATAACAGCTCTGCAATCAGGGTTAATGCTCCACAATCCCTTTAACTCCCGATTGCCTACTCTTTGAATTGAGATGTGCCGTGATCAGGATCTCAGTTCTTAAAGTGTAGATTATTTATTGAACAAAAAGTTCAGCTAGTCAAGTTTACTGGTGTCTAAAGCTATAGCTTGTTGATAATTACGCGTAAAATATGGTGATATTTTCTTTAAAATTTTTGAGTGATCCCATGCAGCAATTACTGGCACCTGTTCATGCGTTTCTTCGTTGTGAGACGCCGCAAACTTGGATTGATGTAGCAAGAGCCTCTGCCTCGTTAGATGAACTCTTAATTGACCATTGTAATTGTGAGCTAAAAGCGGCGCAGACTGCGATGTTCTTATTGAGGCGATATGCCTTGGATAAAGACAGCGGACAATCGCTATTGGCATGGGCGAAACCCTATGAGGAATTTGTTTATCATAAGGATCGCGATATCGAGCAGTTTTTGGCTCGTGATGTCAAAAAGAACGAGTTGGTAGCCAATCTACAGCCGAATCAACATTTTGCTTTTGCACAGGATCTGATCCCACCACTGATCCGTTTGATAAAAGAAGAATTCCATCATTTTGAGCAAGTGCTGGAGCTTATGCACGCACGGCAAATCCCATATCGTAATATTCGTGCTGGGCGTTACGCAAAAGGGATGATGAGCCACGTGACCACCCATGAGAAGGATATTCTGCGGGATAAGTTGATTGTGGGGGCATACATTGAGGCGCGCTCCTGTGAGCGTTTTGCCAAATTAGCGCCTTACTTGGATGCAGAGTTAAGTAAGTTTTATGTGTCACTGCTGCGCTCAGAGGCGCGTCATTTTGAGGATTATCTTAAGCTGGCGCAGTTAGTATCGACTGAGGATATCAGCGAGCGAGTTGCTTATTTTGGCGAGAGAGAAGCCGAATTGATTATGGCGCCCGATGACGAGTTTCATTTCCACAGTGGTCAACCCTTAGTTGTCCAGCGGGAAAGATAAGTAGCGGCCTCAACCATATTCAGGTATGAGGCCTTAGCGGTAGATGTGTTAATGGTGAAGACGCTATAGGTGCTTAGCTGGCGTCGAAGGGCAGGCTTTTTAGCTCCACGCCGTCGGCGCTGACCACTAACACGCTGCCTTGCTCGTACCAATCACCGACTACAATCCGTTTGCAGCCATTGTTTAATTCATGGATAGCAGGCCTATGGGTATGACCGTGGATCATCTGTTTGCTGTGGGTTTGAGCAAATAACGCATTCACCGCACTGGGTTCTACGTCCATAATCACATAGCTTTTTTGCTGATTACTGCTTTGGCTATTACTGCGGATTTTATTGGCGATTGCTTGACGTTTTTTCTTCGGCAAACAGCTATAAAGCCAACGGGCAAAGGCAAAACTGCGTAATTTGCGAAAGCGTTGGTAGGCTTTATCTAAGGTACACAAGCTGTCGCCATGCAAAATAACCGTGTTAACACCATAGAGATCTAAGCATTTGACTTCGGGCAACATTTGCATACCCGCAGCATCGGCAAATTGTTTGCCTAACATAAAGTCTCGATTACCGTGAATAAAGTAGATGGGCAAGGTTTGGGAGACTTGTTTGAGCTTGCGCGCTAATTCGAGGGCAAAAGGTGCGGCTAAATCGTCGCCGACCCATACCTCAAAGAGATCCCCCAGAATATAGAGAGCATCTACATCATCAAGTTCGGTATCGAGAAAACGATTAAAGGCTTGGGTGATATCGAGGCGATCGGCACTTAAGTGCAGATCGCCAATAAATAAGGTTCGCATCCTAGGGAATTAGGCCGCACTTACTTTTTCAATCACAACCGCTTCTAATGGCACATCTTGGTGCATGCCACGATTACCAGTGCTGACAGCTTTGATTTTTTCAACGATGTCCATGCCTTCAACCACTTCACCAAACACGCAGTAACCCCAACCTTGCATGCTTTCAGATTTGAAATCGAGGAAGGTGTTATCGTTGACGTTGATGAAAAACTGAGCCGTCGCTGAGTGTGGATCTGAAGTACGCGCCATCGCGATAGTACCAGTACGGTTTGATAAACCGTTGTTGGCTTCGTTTTTCACTGGCTCATGGCAACGTTTTTGGCTCATTTCAGCGGTAAAGCCACCGCCTTGGATCATAAAGCCGTCAATTACACGGTGGAAAATGGTGCCGTCGAAGAAACCTTCGTCAACATATTTCATAAAGTTTGCCACGGTCAGCGGTGCTTTTTCGGCGTTCAGTTGCAGTTTAATGTCGCCAAAATTAGTGTGTAATGTGATCATGTTTTCATACTCTCAGTAAATAGTGGCGCGATTCTAACTTATCTCGGATTGCGCGCAAAGTGCAGTATTCAAAACCCTCGTCAGCGTGGTAGACTGACCCCTTGATTTTACACTTGAATCTATCTTTGAAGAGAATACCGATGTTGAAGATTTACAACAGTATTACCCGCCAAAAACAGGAGTTTAAGCCTATTAATCCCGGAAAAGTTGGGATGTATGTATGTGGCGTGACCGTTTACGATCTCTGTCATATTGGCCATGGGCGTACTTTTGTTTCCTTCGATATGATTGTTCGCTACCTGCGTTACGCGGGTTATGAAGTGAATTTCCAGCGCAACATCACCGATATTGATGACAAAATCATCAAGCGTGCTAACGAAAACCAAGAAGACTGCAATACATTAACCGACCGCTTGATTGGTGAAATGCACAAGGATTTCGATGCGCTGAATATGAAACGCCCTGATTTTGAGCCGCGTGCCACACTGCACATTGCTGAAATCATCGATATGGTCGAACGTTTATTGGCCCGTGGTCATGCTTATATTGCTGCCGATGGCGATGTGCTGTTTAGTGTGGCCTCTTTTCCTGAATACGGTCGCCTATCTGGCCAGAATCTGGAGCAATTACAGGCTGGCGCACGGGTTGAGGTTGATGATAATAAGCAAAATCCAATGGATTTCGTGCTGTGGAAAATGTCTAAACCGGGTGAGCCAACATGGGAATCGCCATGGGGACCGGGTCGACCAGGCTGGCATATCGAATGTTCGGCGATGAATAGCAAGCACTTAGGTTTACATTTCGATATCCACGGTGGCGGCTCAGATTTACAGTTTCCACACCATGAGAATGAAATTGCCCAGTCTTGCTGCGCTCATGACACGCCTTATGTGAATTATTGGATGCACACTGGCATGGTGATGATCGACCGCGAAAAGATGTCTAAATCTTTAGGCAACTTCTTCACCATTCGTGATGTATTAAGTCATTACGACGCAGAAACCGTACGTTACTTCCTGCTATCGGGTCACTATCGTAGCCAAATCAACTACTCTGAAGAAAACCTCAAGCAGGCGCGTGCGGCGTTAGAGCGTTTATACACTGCGATTAAAGATGTTGACCTGACTGTAGCGCCAGCACCTGCCGAAGAGTTTGTTGCTAAGTTTAAAGCGGCAATGGACGATGACTTTAACACCCCTGAAGCCTATTCAGTGCTGTTTGATATGGTGCGTGAGATCAACCGTCTGAAACTCACTGATATGGCAGAGGCTTCTGCATTAGCCGTGTCAATGAAACAACTTGCTGATGTGCTGGGCTTACTGCATCAATCTCCCGATGCCTTCTTTAAAGGTGAGGGCAGTGACGATGAAGTTGCAGAGATTGAAGCATTGATCGTTGAACGTAACCGCGCTCGCAGTGAAAAAGATTGGCCAGCGGCTGACGTGGCGCGTAATCGTTTAAATGAGCTTGGTGTGGTCTTAGAGGATGGCCCAAGTGGCACCACTTGGCGTAAGAAATAGGCTTAATTAGCGATAGTCTTTAATCAAAAAATCTTCAGCCAATAAAAAACCTGCATTATGCAGGTTTTTTTATGCTTGCCGAACCTAGAACCTAGAACCTAGAACCTAGAACCTAGAACCTAGAACCTAGAACCTAGAACCTAGAACCTAGAACCTAGTCGTGATATTGCTCGGCGGCATACAAGGTGTTTTCTAAAAGACTGGCTATGGTCATTGGTCCCACACCGCCTGGTACAGGTGTGATAAAGCTAGCATTTTGCGCAGCAACATCATATTGTACGTCGCCCACTAAGGTGCCGTTTTCTAAGCGGTTAATACCCACATCGATAACGATAGCGCCGGGTTTGATCCATTCACCGGGGATAAAGCCAGGTTTACCCACGGCAACCACCACTAAATCGGCTTGGCGAATTTTTTGTTCGAGGTTTTTAGTAAAACGATGGCAAGTTGTGGTGGTGCAGCCTGCAAGCAGTAGCTCGAGTGTCATTGGTCGGCCGACAATGTTCGAGGCACCAACGACAACCGCATCTAAGCCATAGGTATCGACGCCAGTGGATTTAATGAGTGTCATAATGCCCATCGGCGTGCAAGAGCGTAATACGGGAATACGCTGTGCTAAACGGCCAACGTTATAGGGGTGGAAACCATCGACATCTTTATCGGGGCGAATGCGCTCGATCACTTTAGAGTCTTCGATATGGGCCGGTAATGGTAACTGCACTAATATCCCATCAATGTTAGGGTCATCGTTGAGTTGATCAATCAAGGCTAAGAGTTCAGCTTCGCTGCAGCTGGTATCGAGATCGTAGGAGCGAGAAATAAATCCCACTTCTTCACAGGCTTTACGTTTACTACCAACATAAACCTGAGAGGCGGGGTCTGCTCCCACGAGAATCACGGCTAAACCTGGTACGCGTTGTCCAGCCTCTTTACGGGCGGTAACTTTTTCGCGCAGTTGAGTGCGGATGGATTGAGCAATCGCCTTGCCGTCGATTATTTGGGCTGTCATGGGTGTAGGATATCCTTTATATTGGCGATGGTTAAAACGGTAGTTAACACAGAGATTGGCAATCGCGGCTATTTTAACAGGGCGTAGCGGGTGTGTCATGGCAAATGCCGTCGTGAAATGGATAAAAAAAAGCGTATTCGACTGATAATTCAGCATCTAGCATGAACGGTTAAAAAAATCGTTGACGGGTGCAAAGTGAGGGGCTAAGATGCGCTCCGTTCTCGAGCAGATGTGTTGATTTGCTTTGAAGACTTTTTTGGTGATTAGCACAGTACTGTAATAAATCCAGATTTTGGATGAGAGCAGAACAGAGGAAACCCTCTGAGTTAATGCCAAATATAGTAAGACCTTCGGTGATTAGCGCAGTCCGGTAGCGCATCTGGTTTGGGACCAGAGGGTCAGAGGTTCGAATCCTCTATCACCGACCACTTTAATTGTTATTTGCTCGCGTGTTTACATGAGCGAGTAGCATGGATAGCCAAATGCTATCCAACGCCGGTTAGGATGCAGAGTAATCTGTAGACCATGCGCCCGTAGCTCAGTTGGATAGAGCACCCGCCTTCTAAGCGGGTGGTCGCAGGTTCGAATCCTGCCGGGCGTACCAGTTTCAGTGGTGATTGTAGCTCAGTTGGTAGAGTCCCGGATTGTGATTCCGGTTGTCGTGGGTTCGAGCCCCATCAGTCACCCCATTTTTAGTACTTTGAGTACAAAATAAAAAAAGCGACCTCTGGTCGCTTTTTTTATACCCTAGATTCGGCCGTTGAGGCTCGACTCTGCACAAAACGGTGGCTATAATGTCGCGTCTTGATAGATATCAACTAACAGCGACCTGTGCCAAAAGCCAGTAGTGGTGGGCATTGTAGTCAAATTTAATGATCAAGAAACGAATACCTGAATAGTTGAAGATTCGACTATTACAAAGGACGTTAGACAAATTTCGAGGTAAAACAATGCAAGTTTCTGTTGAAGCAACCCAAGGCCTAGAGCGTCGCCTGACCATTTCTGTTCCTGCTGAACAAATTGAAAAACTGGTTAAAGACAGTTTACAACGTGAAGCTAAGCGTGCTCGTATCCCAGGTTTCCGTCCTGGCAAAGTGCCTGTTACTGTAATCAACAAACGTTATGGCGCAGCTATTCGTCAAGACATCACTGGTGAAGTGATGCAACGTAACTTTATCGAAGCGATCATCGCTGAGAAATTAAACCCAGCAGGTGCACCAACTTTCGTTCCAGGTGCAACTGACGGTGAAAAATTCGAATTCGTAGCAACTTTCGAAATCTACCCAGAAGTTGAGTTGAAAGGTTTAGATGCAATCGAAGTAGAGCAACCAAAAGCCTCTGTAACCGATGCTGATGTAGACAGCATGATCGAAACTTTACGTAAGCAACACGCGACTTTCGCCGCTGTTGAGCGTGAAGCAGCTGACGGCGACAAAGTGAAAATGAACTTTGTGGGTTCAGTTGATGGTGTTGAATTCGAAGGCGGCAAAGCTGAAGATTTCGAACTGCAATTAGGTAGTAACCGTATGATCCCAGGTTTTGAAGCGGGTATCTTAGGTCACAAAGCCGGTGAAGAGTTCGTTATCGACGTGACTTTCCCTGAAGAATATCACGCTGAAAACTTAAAAGGTAAAGCAGCTAAGTTTGCTATCACCTTAACTGAAGTATTAGCGGCTAACTTACCTGAAGTAAACGATGAGTTTGCAGCATTATTCGGTATCAGCGAAGGTGGTTTAGAAGCCCTTAAAGCTGAAATCCGTAAGAACATGAACCGTGAGCTTGAGCAAGCGTTAAAAGCTAATGTGAAAGAGCAAGTGATCGCAGGTTTATTAGCTAACAATGACATCGAACTGCCAAAAGCACTGATCGATGGTGAAGTTAACGTATTGCGTCAACAAGCGATGCAACGTTTCGGCGGTCAAACGGCGAACATGCCTGAACTGCCAGCTGAATTATTCACTGAGCAAGCAGCTCGTCGCGTGAAGATCGGTCTGTTATTAGGCGAAGTCATCAAGACTAACGAGCTGAAAGCGGAAGATGAGCGTGTACAAGGCTTAATCGCTTCTATGGCTTCTGCTTATGAAGATCCAAGTGAAGTGATTGCGTATTACAACAGCAATAAAGAGCTGATGCAAAACATGCGCAACGTTGCGCTTGAAGAGCAAGCTGTTGAAGCACTGCTTAAAACAGCCAAAGTGACCGAAAAAGAAGTCGCTTTTGAAGAATTTATGAACAAGGCTACAGGTCGCGCATAAGCTAAGCTTGACTTGATTGGCAGTTCGCCATTTATAATGGCTCGTATGAGGCTCCTCATGCGAGCCATTTTTATTTAGGGAAATGAATAATGCATAATGCGTCAGACATACAAAGTGCTTTAGTGCCTATGGTGATCGAACAGACTGCTAAGGGTGAACGCTCATTCGACATTTATTCTCGTCTGTTAAAAGAGCGGATTATCTTTTTAGTGGGTCAAGTTGAAGAGCATATGGCGAATCTGATTGTGGCGCAGTTGCTATTCCTCGAATCAGAAAGCCCAGATAAAGATATCTTTTTATATATCAACTCACCCGGTGGGTCAGTCACCGCGGGCATGGCGATTTACGATACCATGCAATTTATTAAGCCTAATGTGAGTACGGTGTGTATTGGTCAAGCGGCCAGTATGGGTGCGTTTTTATTAGCTGGCGGTGAAAAGGGCAAGCGTTTCTGCTTACCTAATTCTCGTGTGATGATCCACCAACCACTGGGTGGATTCCAAGGTCAGGCTTCTGATATCGCTATTCATGCCCAAGAAATCTTAGGCATCAAGCATAAACTGAACCTGATGCTGTCAGAGCATACGGGCCAGCCACTCGAAGTAATTGAGCGTGATACTGATCGTGATAACTTCATGAGCGCTACTCAAGCTGTGGAATATGGTTTAGTTGACGCAGTGATGACTAAACGCAGCTGATTTTTACTTTTGACTGGGCTATGCTCTGTAAAGCAACGCTGAGTTTAAAGTGAACAAGTTTAAGATAAGCAGTAGAGCAGACTGCAAATGAGGTAATTAATGGGCGACAACAAAAATAATGGTGACAGCGGTAAATTGCTGTACTGCTCTTTTTGCGGTAAGAGCCAGCATGAAGTCAGAAAACTGATTGCAGGCCCATCAGTATATGTATGCGACGAATGTGTCGAGTTATGTAATGACATTATTCGTGAAGAGATTAAAGAAATCTCCCCCAAGCGTGATAATGATAAATTACCCACGCCACATGAGTTGCGTGCACATTTAGATGATTATGTCATTGGGCAGGACAGAGCTAAAAAAGTCCTTTCTGTTGCGGTATACAATCACTATAAACGTCTGAGAAATTCATCCCCTAAAGATGGGGTGGAATTGGGCAAGAGTAACATTCTGCTGATTGGTCCAACGGGCAGCGGTAAAACACTGCTGGCCGAAACGCTCGCGCGCTCATTGAATGTCCCATTTACTATGGCAGACGCTACCACCTTAACTGAAGCCGGTTATGTGGGTGAAGACGTTGAAAACATCATTCAAAAGCTGCTGCAAAAGTGCGATTACGACGTTGAGAAAGCGCAGCGTGGTATCGTGTATATCGACGAAATCGACAAAATCAGCCGTAAATCGGATAACCCCTCGATTACCCGTGACGTATCGGGTGAAGGCGTGCAGCAAGCACTGCTGAAACTTATCGAAGGTACGGTTGCCGCGGTTCCGCCTCAAGGTGGACGTAAGCATCCACAGCAAGAGTTTTTACAGGTAGATACCTCTAAGATCCTCTTTATTTGTGGTGGTGCATTTGCGGGTCTTGAAAAGGTGATTGAACAACGTGCTCATGTTGGTTCGGGTATCGGTTTTGGTGCGCAAGTTAAAGGCGAAAAAGATAAAGCAACGATATCTGAAACCCTGTCTCAAGTTGAGCCAGGCGATTTAGTTAAATACGGCTTGATCCCCGAGTTTATTGGCCGTCTACCTGTCGTTGCTACACTAACTGAATTGGATGAAGATGCATTAGTGCAAATTCTGTCTGAGCCTAAAAATGCCTTAACTAAGCAGTACAACGCACTGTTTGAGATGGAAGGGGTCGAATTAGAGTTTCGCGAAGATGCACTTAAAGCGATTGCCCATAAAGCCATGTCACGTAAAACAGGTGCCCGTGGTTTACGCTCCATCGTAGAAGGTATCTTACTTGATACTATGTATGATATCCCATCGATAGAAGGTGTAGTGAAAGCGGTTGTCGATGAGTCAGTGGTTAATGGTGAGTCTGCACCGATTCTGATTTATGAGCGCAATGAAGCACAGGCGGCTTCTGGCGAACAATAATTGTACAGATAGCTAATAAACTGAAAATCAAGGAGTCCAATGGGCTCCTTTTTTCGTATTGACCATTGAAAGGGACTAAACCGCCCCAATATACTCCTTAACAAATCCCTTTTATTTAAACGGAATCGAACTATGACCTTAGAGCGTGAAGCGCATATCGAACTCCCCGTGCTGCCACTGAGAGATGTGGTGGTCTATCCCCATATGGTAATTCCGTTGTTCGTTGGCCGAGAAAAATCGATTCGTTGTCTCGAAACGGCAATGGCCCAGGATAAGCAAATTATTTTAGTTGCTCAGCGTGATGCTGAGTTAGATGAGCCGACCAAAGACGATATCTTTGACGTTGGTACAGTGGCATCTATTCTGCAACTGCTGAAACTACCAGACGGTACAGTCAAGGTGCTGGTCGAAGGTGGTCGCCGCGCCCGTATTACGCGTTATACCCAAGAAGCAGATTTCTTTGTGGCTAAGGCTGAATATCTCGAATCTGAGCCTTTAGAAGACAAAGAAGAGGAAGTCTTGGTTCGTAGCGCGATTGGCCAATTTGAAGGCTATATCAAGCTCAACAAGAAGATCCCTCCTGAAGTCTTGACCTCACTCTCGGGCATCGATGAAGCGGCGCGCCTTGCCGATACCATGGCGGCCCATATGCCGCTTAAGCTTGAGGACAAACAATCCGTCCTTGAGATGACCAATATTGGCGAACGTCTTGAATATTTAATGGCGATGATGGAGTCGGAAATTGATCTGTTACAGGTCGAGAAACGCATCCGTACCCGCGTTAAAAAACAGATGGAAAAGAGCCAACGTGAGTACTATCTGAACGAGCAAATGAAAGCCATCCAAAAAGAATTGGGTGACTTAGACGAAGGCCATGACGAATTTGAAGTCTTAAATCGTAAGATTGAAGAAGCCAATATGCCAAGCGATGCCAAAGAAAAGGCGGTCGCTGAACTGAATAAATTACGTATGATGTCGCCGATGTCTGCCGAAGCGACCGTGGTTCGTAGCTATGTGGATTGGATGACGTCTGTGCCTTGGAGTCAACGCTCTAAAATCAAACGTGATTTAGCGAAAGCCCAAGAAGTATTGGATACTGACCACTATGGTTTGGAAAAGGTCAAAGACCGTATTCTGGAATACTTGGCGGTGCAGAGCCGTGTGCGTCAACTGAAAGGGCCAATCCTGTGTTTAGTTGGACCACCAGGTGTAGGTAAAACCTCACTCGGTCAATCGATTGCCAAGGCGACGGGTCGTAAGTATGTGCGTGTTGCCTTAGGCGGCGTGCGTGATGAAGCGGAAATTCGCGGACATCGCCGCACCTACATTGGCTCTATGCCAGGTAAAATCATCCAAAAAATGGCCAAAGTGGGCGTGAAAAACCCCTTATTCCTGCTGGATGAAATCGACAAAATGAGTTCGGACATGCGTGGCGACCCAGCATCAGCACTATTAGAGGTGCTCGATCCTGAACAAAACGCGACTTTTAACGACCATTACCTCGAAGTCGACTACGACTTATCCGATGTAATGTTCGTGGCGACCTCGAATTCGATGAATATTCCGGGGCCACTTTTAGATCGTATGGAAGTGATCCGTCTGTCGGGTTATACCGAAGATGAAAAACTCAATATCGCTAAGCAGCATTTATTGACGAAACAAATCGAGCGTAACGGCCTTAAAGCGAATGAAATTCATATCGAAGACAGTGCGATAGTCGGCATCATCCGCTACTACACCCGTGAAGCGGGTGTGCGGGCGCTAGAACGTGAGTTGTCTAAGATTTGCCGTAAGGTCGTGAAAATGATCCTGCTGGATAAATCCATCAAGTCAGTTACAGTCACCGCGGATAATCTCAAGTCTTTCCTCGGTGTGCAGCGTTTTGACTATGGCAAGGCGGAATCGAACAACCAAATCGGTCAAGTCACAGGGTTGGCTTGGACTGAAGTGGGTGGTGATTTGCTCACCATTGAAGCGACTTCAGTGCCCGGCAAAGGCAAGTTGACTTACACAGGCTCACTTGGCGATGTGATGCAAGAGTCGATTCAAGCGGCGATGACAGTTGTTCGCGCCCGTGCGGAACAATTGGGTATCAATGGCGACTTTTATGAGAAGCGTGATATCCATGTGCACGTACCAGAAGGAGCAACGCCGAAGGATGGTCCATCCGCAGGTGCTGCAATGTGTACTGCGCTTGTTTCCAGCCTCACTGGAAACCCTGTGCGCGCCGATGTGGCCATGACGGGTGAAATTACCTTACGCGGTGAAGTGTTACCTATCGGTGGTTTAAAAGAAAAACTGCTGGCAGCACATCGCGGTGGCATTAAATTGGTGCTTATTCCAAAAGAAAATGAGCGCGATCTGGAAGAAATTCCTGCCAATGTCATTGCCGATTTAGAAATTCGCCCTGTGCGTTGGGTCGACGAAGTGTTAAAACTGGCGCTAGAAAGACCCGTTGAAGGCTTCGAAGTGGTTAAAAACTTGGCATAACGCAAGAAAATGCGCTATGACGTTAAAAAAAATGAAAAAAGGGGCTTAACAAAGCGCAGACCTGTGGTAGCCTAGGTCAGTGGAGAGCCAGCTGCTCCAAGCCCTTGGGGCAACTGGCTTTGAGCTGTATCTAGTTTTATTTCTTTGGTTTTCGAACTCAGCTTGAACTTTGAATTCAAGCTTGTTATAAAAGCCTCCGCAGACCGCTCTAGAGACGGATTTGGTTGCGGCGCAAAAAAATTACATTCAAGGGGATGACATGAACAAATCTGAACTAATCGAGAAAATCGCTTCTGGTGCTGACATTTCTAAAGCCGCTGCCGGCCGTGCACTGGATTCTTTTATCGCAGCTGTGACTGAAGGTTTGAAAGAAGGCGATAAAATTTCTCTTGTTGGTTTTGGTACTTTTGAAGTGCGTGAGCGCGCTGAACGCACTGGCCGCAACCCACAAACGGGTGAAGAAATCAAAATCGCAGCAGCAAAGATCCCAGCTTTTAAAGCGGGTAAAGCTCTGAAAGACGCTGTCAATTAATTTTTGATATCGCAGCCTTTGTAAGGCGTTCGTAATGATAAGCACTGTTTAAACAGTGCTTTTTACGAATTGAAAGTAATGGATTTTGAAGGTCAATTTCTACCATTACTCGGGGTTTTAGCACTTACCAGTGGTAGCGTCTGAATAATCCCTATTAATTACAGAAAGGCGCATCTCAAGCTGATGCGCCTTTTTATTTTGTTAATCGCAACGAACGAGAAATCTGATGTTAGAAAAGATCCGCGACGGTTCGCAAGGCGTGATTGCTAAAGGCATTCTCGTACTTGTGATTTTATCTTTTGCATTTGCAGGCGTGAGTAGCTATTTAGGCTCAAAATCGGACGTCCCTGCCGCAGAAGTCAACGGTGACAAAATCACTAAAGCTGAGTTAGAGCAGGCCTATCAGAGCGAACGCGCTCGTATGGAACAACAACTGGGCGAAATGTTTGCTGCGTTATCTGCCGACGAAAGATACCTAGAAAGCATTAAGCAGAGCGTACTCGAACGTTTAGTGGCCGATAAATTGATTGACCAAGCTGCCGCAGCGATGGGGCTGCGTGTGTCTGACGAGCAAATTATCACGGCGATTAAATCAGAACCCGCTTTCCAAACCGATGGCAAATTCGATAACGACCGTTATCAGGCGATTTTGCGTCAGTTAGGCTACCAGCCACAAACCTTCAGAAGCATGATGCGTGTCGATATGACTCGTCGTCAGTTAACTGCGGCGTTAGTGGGCACTGAATTCGTATTACCAGGTGAAGCTAAGCAATTAGCTGAGCTGCAAGGTCAAACTCGCGACATTCGCTACTTAGTCGTCGATTCAGCGCCATTCCTTGCGAATGCCTCTGTGACAGACGAGCAAGTAAAAAACTACTATGACGCCAACCAGGGCCAGTTTATGAGCCCAGAGAAGGTGAGTTTAGAATATGTTGAGTTAAACGCGGCTGATTTTGCCAAAGACAGCAAAGTGACCGAAGGAGAAGCTCAGGCTTACTACGATGAGCATAAGACGCAATATGTGTCTAACGAGAAACGTTTAGCCGCGCACATTCTGATTGCTCCAGGTAGCGATGAAGCCGCAGCGAAAGCCAAGGCTGAAGATTTAGCCAAGCAGTTAGATAACGGTGCTGATTTTGCTGAGTTAGCCAAAGCCAATTCTGAAGACACGTTAAGTGCGGAGCAGGGCGGTAAATTAGACTGGTTTGAGCCCGGTGTGATGGACCCCTCATTCGATGCTGCGCTTTTTGCTCTGCAAAAAGGTCAACACTCAGCTGTCGTCAAAACAGATTTTGGTTTCCACATCATCAAACTGTTAGACGTTCAGCCTGGTACCACAGTGCCCTTTGCCGACGTTAAAACTAAGATTATTGCTCAGTTACAAGAGAAAAAAGCGGTAGATCAATTCTATAGCTTGCAGAGCAAATTGGCCGATACCAGTTACGAAGTGCCTGATACCTTAGCCGAAACCGCAAAAGTGGTGGGTGTTGAGATTAAGACAACGCCGCTATTTTCACGTGATGATGTGCCAGCGGCATTGAATAAGCCTGATGTAGTAAAAGCAGCATTTTCAGACTCAGTGATGCGCCAAGGGCTAAATAGTGAAGTGATTGAGCTTGAACCGAATCACGTAGT
The DNA here is from genome assembly GCF_001308045.1 of Shewanella sp. Sh95. NCBI lineage: Bacteria > Pseudomonadati > Pseudomonadota > Gammaproteobacteria > Alteromonadales > Shewanellaceae > Shewanella > Shewanella sp. Sh95. The sequence continues at coordinate 49,843 of NZ_LGYY01000020.1, read as the reverse complement.
GGTTATTCGCATGAAAGAACATCACGATGCGGGCACTATGCCATTAGCCGAAGTGAAGGCCGACATCGCAGAGCGTTTAAAGCAAGATCAAGCGAACGCAGCAGCACGTGCTAAAGCAGAAGAGTTAATGGCGCAAGTGAAAGCGGGCGCTGCTGATGTGAGCTTAATCGCTAAGGCTAAATTGGGGCGTGGTGCACAGGATTTAGACGCGGCCATTGTGACTAAAACCTTCCAAATGCCAACGCCGAGTGCTGCACCTGTGGTTGATACTGTCGCTTTAGCAAATGGCTATGCTGTGATTGCACTGGACAAAGTGAACGCGGCTGAGTCTGTTAGCGATGAGTTAGTCAATGCACTAAAACAACGCCTAAATGCACAATACAGCGAAGCGGATTACCGCGGTTTGATCGAGTCACTGAAAGCGAATGCGAAAATCCATTATCCTGTAGAAGGTTAATGTTGATAAGGGATAACTCAGTCTATCCCTTATGTTTGCAAAGCAAATATAAAGTGTTTTGCTAATCAAATAGAAAAGGCCAAGTGTTTACTTGGCCTTTTTGTTTGTGCGTTATGAAACGATATGGGCGCTATTTCAGCAGCTTAATCATCCACGCCAATCATCACGCTGCTGGCTTTAATGAGTGCGTAAGCCGAATCACCCACCTTCAAGTTTAAACGCTCACAGGATGCTTTCGTCACGACGGAGGTTAACACTACGCCCGGTGCCAGTTCGATAGTGACTTCGTTGTTTACAGAGCCAATTTCGATTGCGGTAATAGTGCCACTTAGGGTATTACGTGCACTGATCTTCATTCTTTATCCTTATTTAGTGTTGAATGGTCATGCTATTCTAGCCTATTGCCATGGGTTTGCAGCAAATAAAAACGCCACCCGAGGGTGGCGTTTAAAAGCAAGCTGTAATCGTGACGATTACAGCTCGATCACATCGAACTCAACGTACGGATTCACATCAGCGTCGTAGTCGATGCCTTCAATACCAAAGCCGAAAAGTTTAATAAACTCGGCTTTATATTCTTGATAATCGGTCAGCTCTGATAGATTTTCAGTGGTCACTTGTGGCCACAGATCACGGCAATGCTGCTGGATATCTTCGCGCAGTTCCCAATCGTCTAAACGCAGACGGTTGTCGCTGTCGGTCTCAGGTTTTGCACCATCGGCACGGAACAGACGCTCACTGAACATTCGATAGATTTGCTCCATACAGCCTTCGTGCAGGCCTTCTTGGCGCATCTTCTTAAACACCATTGCAATATACAGTGGCATCACTGGGATGGCTGAGCTGGCTTGAGTGACAACGCTTTTGAGCACGGCAACGTTGGCGCTACCGCCTGTCACTGAGAGCTTATCGTTTAAGGCTTTTGCAGCACGGTCTAAATCCATTTTGGCTTTACCTAATGCGCCATGCCAGTAGATTGGCCAAGTTAACTCTGTACCGATATAGCTATAGGCAACGGTCTTGCAGTTGTCGCTCAATACGCCAGCCTCGGCGAGCGCGTTAATCCACAATTCCCAATCTTGGCCGCCCATCACTGTTACTGTATCGGCAATTTCTTGCTCTGTTGCGGGCTCAACTGTCGCTTCAATAATGCAGTCTTTATTTGTATCAACGGCTGTTGCAGTGTAAGTCTCACCAATTGGTTTGAGCGCTGAGCGCACCAGCTCACCAGAGTCAGGCAGTTTGCGCACAGGTGATGCTAATGAATACACCACCATATCCACTTGACCTAAATCTTGCTTGATTAGCTCAATGACTTTTTGTTTAGCTTCATGGCTAAAGGCATCGCAGTTGATGCTCTTAGAGTACAAACCTTCAGCTTTGGCAAACTTGTCGAAAGCGGCAGAGTTGTACCAGCCAGCAGTACCTGGCTTAGCTTCTGTACCTGGTTTTTCGAAGAACACACCAATAGTTGCTGCATCGCTACCAAAGGCGGCGGCAATGCGTGAAGACAGGCCATAACCACTTGATGAACCAACAACGAGGACTTTTTTAGGCCCGTTGGCGATTTTGCCCTTCGCTTTGGTTAAGGCAATTTGTTCTTGAACGTTAGCTTCGCAACCAACGGGATGAGTAGTGGTACAAATGAATCCACGAATTTTGGGTTTGATAATCATGTTTAAGCTTCTTCTATCAAAATGACCAATAGGATAAATACTTCGGCGATTAAATGGCATCTATTTTTAGCCAATTTGCCTGAATATTTAAGTGGTTGGAGCAGTTTAACGCTTATGAACAAACAGGCTCTGCTCCTGAATAAGCCTTTGGGTATATTCGTGCTGCGGTGAATTAAATATCTGTTCTGTGGGAGCTTTCTCAACCATAACGCCTTTATGAAGAACCATAATTTTATCGCTAACATGGCGAATAATATTGAGGTTATGGGACACAAAAATATATGACAATCCTAAGTCTTTTTGCAATTTCAGTAGCAAATTGAGGATTTGCGAGCGTACGGACAGATCTAAAGCGGTTAACGCTTCATCGGCGATAATGATTTTGGGGTTGAGCATTAGCGCCCGCGCCACGGCAACCCGCTGTTTTTGGCCTTCAGAAATCATATGCGGATAAAAGTCAGAATGTTCAGGTAATAAACCGACTTTCCTTAATGTCTCAATTACTTGAGAATTACGCTCTTTGGCAGATAGCTGAGTGTTAAAGCGCAATGGTTCATCGAGTAACTGACCAATGGTGAGCCTTGGGTTGAGCGAGGTATTAGGATCTTGAAAAATCATCCGAATAAGGCGGCAGCGTTGTTTGATATTGCGACTGTCTAAAGCTTCGCCTTCGAAGTAAATTTCACCGCCGCTGCGCGGTTCTGCGCCCACTAAAATACGCGCTAACGTACTCTTACCTGAACCTGCCTCACCCACAATAGCTAAGGTTTCGCCGCGGTTTAATTCAAAGGAAACCGGGGCTAAGGCATCGTTATATTGGCGGGTAAAGCCTTTATAACCAGTATCATACCTTTTAAAGAGATCGTTAACTTTAAGCAGTGGAGTCGTCATTTGTCGTTTCACCGTGGTAAGGGAAATGGCAGGCAAAGTAGCGGTCTCTTGAATGACTCAAACTTGGCTGATTAACACATTTCTTTTGCGCCTCAGGACATCTTGGCCCTAAGCGACAACCAATGGGGAGATGTTGGAGTGCTGGCGCCGAGCCTGGCAGTGTTGGCATAATGGCCTTGTGCGCCTCTATCCCCGAATAATCCGGCATATTATCCAAGAGTGCCTTAGTGTAAGGATGATAGGGCTGATTAATCAATTCATCCGTCGGTCCTGACTCCATCACTTGGCCGCAATAGAGTACCGATAGGTGATCGCACCATTGTGCCAGCGTCTCAAGCTCATGACTGATGATTAAAATTGACACATTTTGCAGTTGGTTAAGCTGTGATAGTAGGCGAAATATCTGAGCCTGAGTACTCAGCTCCATCGAGTTTGTCGGCTCATCTGCAATTAATAATCTAGGCTGGTTGGCAATTGCCATGGCGATCATCACTTTTTGGCATTCGCCTTCGGATAATTCCCATGCATAGCTGGACATGACTTTTTGGGGATTTTTAATGCCAACTTTGTGTAGCCATTTCTGCGCCGTGAGTTTGGCATGTTTATGCTTTTGCCAAAAATAAGCTTTAGGATTCTTAGGCATGGCCTGCATCAGCTGGCTACCCACGGTTTGCGAAGGATCAAGGCTACCTGATGGGTCTTGGAAGATCATCGCCATATCTGAGCCCATCAGATTACGGCGCTCCTTCGAGGTCATGGCCATCAGATTATTACCATCCCACATCATGCGGTCGGCAGTAATGGTCCAGTTGGGGCCAGGGATCCCTAGAATGGCTCTGGCGAGTAGACTTCGGCCCGAGCCGGATTCACCCACTAGGCCGTGGATTTCACCCGCATTCAAGGTCAAGCTTACTTTCTCAAGAGCCCGCACTTTGCCGTGGGGCGTGTCGAGTTCAATAGTCAGGTTTCTAACGTCGAGTAATGGCATAGGTTAGTTTCTGATGGGCGCAAGCGCCGATCTCAAGCCATCGCCTACCAAGTTTATGGCAAGCACACTAAAGAGAATCGCCAGTCCTGGAATAGTTACAGTCCAAGGTGCGGTCAATAAATTATCCATGCCTTGCGCCACCATAGCGCCCCATTCTGGGCTAGGGGCTTGAGCACCAAGACTTAAAAAGCCGAGGGCAGCAATATCTAAAATCGCGGCAGAAATGGCTAAGGTCGTTTGAATAATCACCACTTCCCAGACGTTTGGCATGATTACATACCAAAAAATCTGCATTGAATTGGCTCCATCCAAACGGGCAGCGGTAACATATTCTTTTTGTAATTCTTCATGGACCGATTGATGAATAGAGCGGACAAACTGCGGCGTTAAGGCAATGCCCACGGCCCAGAAGACGTTTTCAAGCCCTGGCCCCATGACGGCAACCACTAAAATCGCCATCAGAAGCGAAGGGATTGACAGCAATGCATCGAGCAAATGGCCCAAAATACTAGACTTTAATCCACGCATCATGCCGGAAAGTGAGCCGATGATAAATCCAGTAAACAGAGCTGTACCGACAATCATTAATGCCATGCCAAAGGTTAAATGCGCGCCATGTAGCAAGCGGCTAAAAATATCCCGGCCAAGATCGTCGGTGCCTAAAAAATGCGCCACAGTGCCGGAAGGATCCCAAGAGGGAGGTAACAATAGGGCGCGTGGATCTTGAGCCTCTGGTGCGAAAGGCGCAATCATTGGACCAAAGAGGGTGAGCAGCAGCAGAAAAATAATGGTCCACAATCCCGCTAAGGCAAAAGGGTTTGCCGAAAAATTTTGCCAGACCCGCATCATTGGGGAAGCAATTTGATCTTCCTGATAAATTTTAACTGGAGGCATAAAGATCTTTTCTGCTTAATGGATTGAAGACGGTATGTAGCACTTCAATCAAAATACTTAAAAAGATGATCAGCAAGGCGACAGCCAATATTCCACCCTGAATAACCGTGTAATCCCGCTGATAAATCCCTGATACTAACCAAGAGCCTACACCTGGCCATGAAAATATCACTTCAACAACAATAGCATAGCTAGCAAAGGCACCTAGCATTAAACCTAAGTGCTTTAATACAGGGATAAGCGCGTTGGGTAAGGCATGGCGTAAAATAATGGTATTGGTGTGCATACCTCTGGCTTCGGCTGCGCGGATAAAGGTTTGGTTCATCACATTCATCATTGCAGAACGTGTACTACGTACTACCACAGTAAAGGGCAGTACTGCGAGCGTTGTCGCTGGCAGAATAATGTGTAGCAGTGCATCCTTAAACGCCGATATGCGATACTCCGAATCAGAAAGTAGGATATCGACCAGCATAAAACCAGTGACGGGTTTTATCTCATATAAAAGATTGAGTTGCCCCGATATTGGCAACCAACCGAGATCGACACCAAACCAAAGCGATAAATACAGTCCCAACCAAAAGACTGGAACAGAGTAACCCGTAAGAGTAATAGCCATAATGGTATTTTGGGTGAGTTTATGCTGACTTTGTGAAGCCAAAACGCCCAAAGGTACGCCTAAACCAATGGCGATTACCGCGGCCATGACGGCGAGCTCGAAGGAGGCGGGGAGTACGGTACTTAACTCGTCTGCAACGCTTTGATGGGACGTCACTGAAACCCCTAAGTTACCACTCAGCCTTTGCTGTAAATAAGCAATAAACTGCAACGCCTTGTTGCTATCTAACTTATAGTCTTGTTCGATTTGGCTAAGCTGAGCTGCCGATGGTGAATGTATTCCAGTGAGGGCAAAGGTGCGTTCAATGGGGAACAAACCTGTTGCATAAAATAGGACACCAATCATGACGAGTGAAGTCGCTAGGAATAAATTGAGGCGCCGTAACAGGTATCTTAACATCAGTTAGTCTCCTGTGTGGTTTGGCTGGTTTTTGTAAAGGAAATGCCGCCAAAAGGCGTGAGTTGCATATTATGTACATTATTACGCGTTAAAGCGACCCGTTTGGCATGAGCCAAACTCAGCATTGGTACTTGCTCGGCGATGAATGCTTCGGCTTCTTGATAAATTTGCTTGCGCTCTGCTTGTGTTGAGACTTCTCTTGCTCTGTCTAGAATGGCATCAAACTGTTTATTGCACCAGCGAGAGCGGTTGTTGTTTGATTTCATCGAGGCGCAGCTAAGTAGTGGCGTGAAAAAGTTATCGGGATCACTGTTATCGGCGTTCCAGCCGATGAGTACTGAATCGTATTCATCTCGACTTAATCTTTGGGTAAAAACACTCCAGTCGTAACTGATTATGTTGACTTTAACACCGATATTGGCCAAATCAGATTGAATTAACTCAGCTGTTTTCAGTGCATTAGGATTATAAGCTCTCGCAACAGGCATTGCCCAAATATCGATGCTGAGATTGTTAATACCTGCCTCTTTTAGCAGGTCTCTGGCTTTTTGGGGATTATAATCGAGTAGCTTCTTATTGCTGTCGTAGGCCCAAGAGGCTGGTGGAAGTACGCCTATCGCCTCTATTGCGGTGTTTTGATACACAGCACGTAAGATATTTTGTTTATCCACCGCATGGGCGAGCGCGCGGCGAACTCGAACATCATTTAATGGCGCTTTTTGAGTGTTAAATGCCCAAAATGCTACGTTAAGGCCGGGTTGTGATTCGATATTGAGCTGTTCATGTTGCTTAATAACGGGAAGTTCCCCTGCTTTTGGCAGTGCTGAAACACTGCAGTCACCCGCGATTAACTTTGCTAATCTCACGGTGCTTTTAGGGGTGATATCATAGACCAACATCTCGACATTGGCGGGTTCTCCCCAAAAATCTGGATTACGGCGATAGCGAATATATTCGTTTTTGGCGTAATGCACTAAAGTAAAAGGCCCTGTACCAATGGCAAAATGGTCAACATTTTCCGGGTGACCTAGTGCAAGTTGTTGTTCGGCGTACTCACTGGAGAGAATAACGGCAAAGTCAGTCGCTAAATTCGATAAAAATGAAGCATCCTTACGGGCTAAGCGAAAGATGACTTCATAGTCATTGATTTTTTCAACACTTTTAACTTGTTCAGAAAAACCAATGCTTTGAAAAAAGGGATAACCAGTGCGTGACACACCATGGTAAGGGTGATGCTTATCGATAATTCGATTGAAGGAAAACAGTACGTCGTCGGCGTTAAATGAGCGACTTGGCGTAAAACGGGAAGAATGCTGAAACTTAACATCCTCCCTGAGCGTAAAACGATAACTAAGACCATCATCACTTTCAGCCCAACTGGTTGCCAAGGCCGGAACCAACTGACCAGAGAGCGCGTCATAGTCTACTAAGCGGCTATAAATCAGGTGTGAAGTGGCGTCGATCGTAGTGCCTGAGGTCACCAACTGCGGATTAAAAGACTCGGGATTCCCTTCGGAACAATAGACCAAACCAGAAGGAAGTCGTTGGGGGCCACATGCAACCAACAACCCACTCATGCAGAATACCGCAGTTGCTAGGCACAGGCGTCTAATTAGCACACTCATTTATAAATCATTATTTTATCGACTATGAACGACTATTTTAGCAGTGCATCTCGCCCATGGGCAATCAGCTTATGCTTTATCGAGCAAATTGTATTTTTTTAGAATGCCACGTAGCTGATGATAACTTAACCCCAAGATTTCAGCGGTCTTCTTTTGATTATATTGGCTCGCCGATAAGGCTTGCTGAATAAGCTCCATCTCATAACGCTCGGTTTGTTCTTTAAAGTCTAATGGAAAACTAAAGTCATTTAACGGCGCTTCACTAGGTGCAATAACATCAATATCGGTTTTTGCCGTAACGGTGGGAGGGCTTATGATGGTTGAGTGCGGTGTGGGCACCACCTGACGCTCAAGAGTGCGCAACCGAGTTGTCGGCCGGTACGGGGAGGCGAAAGGGTCGAGAATAATGTGCTCGATGGGACGATTTTCACCGCAATTACGGTAAACACTTCGCTCAACTACGTTTTTAAGTTCACGAATATTACCGGGCCAGTCATGACTCATGAGCTGCTCGATGGCATTTGCACTAAAGCCACTAAAGAGTTCGAGCTTGAGTTGCCGAGCCATTCCCACAGCAAAGTATTCGGCTAATGTCATGATATCTTCTGGACGACAACGTAGTGGCGGCAGTGTGATCACATCGAAGGCTAAACGATCGAGTAAGTCGGCCCGAAATTCACCGGCCTCGGCCAGTGAGGGTAAATCTTCGTTGGCGGCGCAGATAAGGCGCACATCCGCTTGAATGGTTTTACTGCCACCGACACGTTCAAATTCACCGTACTCGATAACACGCAGTAGTTTTTCTTGAATCAATCCAGAAGTATTGGCTAACTCGTCAAGAAACAGTGTTCCACCATCAGCCCGTTCAAAACGGCCTTCGTGTTTACCTTTAGCACCTGTAAAGGCCCCAGATTCGTGGCCAAACAATTCACTTTCAAGCAAGTTTTCGCTCAAAGATGAACAATTTAGCTTAATAAAATTTTGATCCCAGCGCTTAGACAGATAATGTAGGCGTTCGGCAATCAGCTCTTTACCTGTGCCTCGTTCACCAATGATCAGTACAGGTTTTGATAACGGAGCGATTTGTGAGACATGCTCTAATACTTCAAGTAGGGCGTTTGATTGACCGATTAGATTGTCTTGCTGAAATTTATTATCCACGATATTTTTTAGTCTTTAACGCTAAATTTTGGTGAAAATCATAATAAGTGGCTTGCGTTTTAAAATAAAGGAAAAGTTAAGATTTTGTTTATCTAGCTGAATTTAAACAATAAATAAAAGTTGGCACAGTTAGTGTATTACCTTAAGCGAGACCAACATCAATTTGAGGATAGCATTATGGGTATTTTCTCTCGTTTCGCCGATATCATTAACTCTAATATCAGCGCATTACTCGACAAAGCCGAAGACCCTGAAAAAATGGTTCGCCTGATCATCCAAGAAATGGAAGATACACTGGTAGAAGTGCGTTCAACCTCAGCTAAGGTATTGGCTGAAAAGAAAGAATTGCATCGCCGTATCAGCCGAGTCGAGGAGCAAGTTCAGGATTGGCAGGATAAAGCGGAACTGGCACTTTCAAAGGACCGCGAAGATTTAGCCAAAGCAGCTTTAGTTGAAAAACAAAAAGCGGCGGGTTTAGTGGATACTTTAAACCAAGAGTTGGCAGTGCTGGATGAGCATATCGCTCGTTTAAAAGACGAAGTGAGCCTGCTGCAGGAAAAACTGTTAGATGCAAAAGCGCGCCAAAAGACCATTATTTTGCGCACTCAAACTGCGTCATCACGTTTAGAAGTGAAAAAGCAGTTAGACTCAAGCAAAATTGATAATGCCATGCTTAAGTTTGAGCAATATGAGCGCCGTGTTGAAGGATTAGAAGCGCAGGTTGAATCCTACGATCTTGGCAGCAAAAAAACCTTAGCTGATGAGTTTGCGGCATTAGAAGCTGAAGATTCAGTCAATGCTGAGTTGGAAGCGCTCAAGGCAAAAGTGAAAGGCAAAGCTCCCACAAAGTCAAAAGAATAACATTTTAGAGGTGAGTTATGGATATGGACATACTAATGGCTCCGATTATCATCTTTATGATAGTGGTGGCGCCTATATGGTTAGTTCTTCATTATCGCAGTAAGCGACAAGTGAGCCAGGGACTCACTGAGGAAGAGTTTTCACAGCTGAATGACTTGATTGCGAAAGCCGATAAAATGGCTGCGCGTATCGAAACCTTAGAGGCGATTCTCGATTCTGAATCGCCTGAATGGAGGGGGAAACATGAGAGGATCTAATGGTCGAACTTTGTACCGTATTCCCCAGTCAGGTAAAATCGCCGGAGTGTGTGCAGGGATTGCTGAGTACTTTGCGATTGAAACTTGGTTAGTACGCGTACTTGCTGTTTCTATCTTTCTATTAGGTGGTTCGGGTGTTGTCTTTATCATCTATGTGGCGTTATGGGTGATACTCGATATCAAACCTCAAAATAGCTCTGTTAGGGATGACATTGAAGTGAAGAAGAAACCTTGGCAGTCGGGAGAGCCAGCTAAACAGGCGCTAAGCGATGTGAATCGTCAGTTTAGGAGCCTAGAGGTGAGATTGCAAAACCTTGAGCGCCATGTGACGTCTGACAATTTTGATTTAAAAAGACAAATCAATAGTTTGTAATCCCTCGAAAGGGCGGCCATGTCCGCCCTTGTTGTTTAATCTTTGGTTGATTCCAGTGTTATCTCCCGTCGATTCCAGTATATAGTTATCTCATTCAACATTTAGGGAAATCCTTATGGGAATGCTTGATGTATCGCTCCACAAAATCACGCAAAAGAGCCAATCCCTCCTCCATCGAACAGCCGATAGGCATTTGCGACTTGCGGTAACAGGGTTATCGGGGGCGGGAAAAACGGCCTTTATTACAGGGTTAGTCAATCAATTACTCAATAGCGGTGCAGCATCATCTGCATCGCATTCTCGCCAACATGGTTTGCCTCTTTGGCAGGTGAGCCGTGAACAACGTCTGCTTGGGGTTAAGCGCGCGATGCAGCCAGATCTTGAAATCGCGAGTTTTGATTATCAGGGCGCTATGTTAGCGCTGACTTCGAATCCTCCGACTTGGCCGGCGTCGACTCGCACTATTTCAGAGTTGCGTCTAGCCATTAAATATCGGCCGCAAAAGGGATTACTCGCCAAGTTTGCCGATACCGCAACGCTGTATTTAGATATTGTTGATTACCCCGGTGAGTGGCTGTTAGATTTACCTATGCTGCGCCAAAACTATATTGAGTGGTGTACTGCCCAGCAGCAACGGCTTGCGGTTTTAAAGAGTTCACCGTTATACGCTGGTTTTGAAACATCGTTAAATGCACTCAATTTAGCGGCGATGGCCGATGAATCGGAATTGAAACGGCTTGCCGATCAATATCAGCAGCTATTACAGGATTTAGTACATGTGCAGGGGTATTACCAAGCGCAACCGGGGCGAATGTTATTACCCGGTGAGTGGCAAGGTGCGCCGCTGCTGGCGTTTTTCCCGCTGTTATCTGTGACTGATGCTCAGTGGAGCAACCTTAAACAAAGTGAGAAACACAGTGCTTTTCATGTGCTGGAAAAGCGCTATCAAGAGTATGTCGTTAAGGTTGTTAAACCTTTTTATAAACAACATTTCGCAGGTTTTGATCGTCAGGTGGTGCTCGTTGATTGCTTCAGTGCGTTAAATCGTGGCAAATCACAATTTGAAGATATGGGCGCGGCGCTAAATGCCATTATGGAGAGTTTTCAATATGGACAATCCAGTTATTTACGTCGGCTTTTTGCGCCGCGGATTGACCGTTTGCTCTTTGCCGCCAGTAAGGTTGACCATGTGACGCGGGATCAACAAAGTCATGTGTTGTCGCTGTTAACGGATATGCTCAAGCACAGTCAGCACTTTGCTAGTTTTGATGGTTGTAAAGTCGAAACCATGGCCATTAGTGCAATTAAGGCTACGCGCCACGGTATGGTGACCACTCAAGATGGGGATGTGGAAGTCGTGCAGGGCACAGGATTGAATGGCCAAGCCCTGACACTGTTTCCCGGCGAAGTGCCCACTCGCTTACCTGAGTCCACTTTTTGGCGTGAGCAAGGCTTTAACTTTTTCGATTTTGCACCGCCGGATAACCGTAATCTTGATCCATCTTCGGTGCATTTTGACCATATCCGTCTTGATCACCTTCTGCAGTATCTTGTAGGGGATAAACTGGAATGAGAAAAGACCCGTTACCACATTCAACTGAGTCGCAAATAAATGAGTCGGAGCAGTCTGTCGCTCCGATTACAACTCAAGCGCTTAAAAAGCAGCAAGTATTTGATGCTGAAAAGGTCAAACTACAGTCTGTAACAGATGAGTTAAAAAGTGCGCAAATGTTTGCGCCACAAACCCCGATAAAGGCGATTGATGACGTTGTTGAAGAGACGCTAGCGGCCCAACCGCAGGTGTTAGATGTGACATCGATACGCCCTAAATTACATCAATCTCGCCGCTGGTCTTGGTTGGCACGCTTATCACTAATGGCATTAATACTACTCACGCTAGTGCAAACAGGCCTTGGTTTGCGGGATGCTTGGGTTGCCAGTCCTTGGCTATTTAGTTTTTATGGTGTGGTGCTTGGTTTAGTCGGGAGCTGGGCTATAGTCGGTGCCGTTAGCGAATATCAAAAATTAAAACGCTTAAAACAGGTTGCCGATACCCAGGATACAGGTGCAAGGCTTGCCCTGAGTATGCAAATGGGGGAGGCCGATAGCTTTATCGATAATATTGTACGGCATTATCCCGATAGCCAAGGATTACAACGGCTGCGTCACTCGTTAAAAGATGAGCATAACGATGCCGAAAAAGTGCTGTTATTTGAGGACTTAGTCCTAACGGAGCGAGATGAACTCACCAAAAAAGTCGTGCGTCGATATGCGGCTGAATCAGCAGTGTTATTGGCTGCTAGCCCGCTTGCGGCATTGGATATGGCGATCATTCTTTGGCGTAATCAGCGAATGCTGCGTGATGTCGCTGCCTGTTATGGGATAGAGTTAGGCTATTGGAGCCGGATTAAACTCATTCGCAGCATAGTGATTAACATTATTTATGCGGGCACCAGTGAGTTAGTCACGGACTTAGGAACTCAATTGCTGTCGGTCGAGATGACCGGTAAATTATCCGCGCGGCTTGCCCAAGGATTAGGGGGCGGTTTGTTAACTGCGCGCTTAGGATATCAGGCCATGGCACTGTGTCGGCCTATCGGTTTTAGGGAAGAGCAGCGCCCCAAATTATCGAAAGTTCATCAAGAGTTGTTGATTGAGCTTAAGCAGTTTGCTGGTAAGTTATTGACCAAAGATGGGCGTGATGCGCTTAAGAGCCAATTAGAGGCTGCTGAGCTAAAAAACAGCTCAACGGCAAAAGACAAATAACATAGCCGAATGCACAAAACCGCGAGTGCACTTTAGGCTAAATGCTAATGCGCTAATGACTCTGTCATTAGCGCATTTTTTATCGCCGATGTTCTGCCCCAAACGCCTGAATGTAACAACTTAGTTACAGTGCATCTGTTGCTATTTTCACCGTTGCACTGGTTTCAACTGTTCAGCAGGGTATGTTAGTGCTTATTCGATAGGGCTAATGTTTTATTAACTTATCTATATGGACTAAAAACACAAGCAAATCATCATTCCTCGAACAATCAATCAAGAATCGAATGATGTAATGGCATAACAAGGAGTAAGCAATGCAAGATGAATCGAGCAAGATGTGGAAAGCGGCGACCCAAGCCATTCATGCAGGACATGAGCGAGAGGCCTTCGGTTCGTTAGTCACACCACTTTATCAAACTGCAACTTTTGTATTTGAATCGGCGCAGCAAGGTGGCGAGCGTTTTGCGGGTAACGAGCCCGGTTATATTTATACCCGTCTTGGTAATCCAACTGTGGCCGAACTTGAGCGTAAAATGGCGATTTTAGAAGGGGCTGAAGCGGCGGCGGCAACGGCGTCAGGTATGGGGGCGGTGTCGGCGGCGCTGCTCGCTAATTTGCAGATGGGCGATCATTTAGTGGCTTCTAATGCGGTATATGGTTGCACTTTTGCACTTATGACCAGCCAATTTGCCCGTTTTGGCATCGAAGTCACCTTAGTCGACTTTACCGATTTAGCGGCAATTGAGCGGGCAATCAAACCGAACACTAGGGTGATTTTTTGTGAAACACCGGTCAATCCTCATCTGCAGGTGTTTGATCTTAGAGCTATCGCCGATATTGCGAAGCGGCATCAATTAGTTAGCATTGTCGATAATACTTTTATGACGCCGCTACTGCAGCAACCGATTGCACTAGGCATTGATTTAGTGGTTCACAGCGCGACTAAATACTTAAATGGTCACGGTGATGTGATTGCGGGCATCGTCTGTGGCAGCGAAGAGCAACTTCACAGAGTGAAGTATGAAATCCTAAAGGATATTGGTGCAGTGATCTCACCCCATGATGCTTGGCTTATCCTACGAGGCCTTAAAACCCTCGATGTGCGCTTACAGCGCCATTGCGAGAGTGCCCAGCGGGTTGCTGAGTTTTTAGAGCAACACCCTGCGGTGACGCGAGTGTACTATCCAGGGCTTAAATCCCATTCGGGTCATCAATTTATTGGTCAGCAGATGCAGCGAGCAGGAGGGGTGATCGCCTTTGAATTAGCTGCGGATTTTACTCAGGCTATGGCGTTTGTTGGCAAGCTTAAACTATTTTCAATTGCGGTTAGTTTGGGCGATGCGGAATCCCTTATTCAGCATCCGGCTTCAATGACCCACTCTCCTTATTCCCCAGAAGCGCGGGCAGCTGCGGGCATTGGGGATAATCTGCTGAGAATTTCTGTCGGTTTGGAGGATTGTGACGATATTATTACTGATTTAAGTCAGGCATTAGCAACGATTGTTTAGCTGGTTATGGATAATTTTTATAACAAGGATGCATTAACCGCATCCTTTTTCTTCATTGTTATCTGTAAATTCATTGCTCTAAAGTTACACATTTAAGCCAGAGGTAATATTTGTACTTTGGCGTTTGGAAATTCATAAAAGCTTCGTCTATGTTTGATTGGAGGCCACGGAAGTTGGACGAAAGGCCGAATATCAAGGAGAGAGAGGAAGCATTATGAAACTAAAACCTAGTTTACCTGCGATGGTATCTGCTATTGCATTTTCTGCCCTGTTAACCTTGCCAGTAATGGCAGCTGATCCGGTAAAAGAAGCGAGTAAGGTGCAAAACCAAGCGAAAACTGAGGCCAAAAATATGGCAAACGATGCTAAACAAGCATTGCCAGACGCGGCTCAAGTCAACATCAATACCGCTTCAACTGAACAATTACAACTGCTAAAGGGGATTGGTGCCGCTAAAGCGCAGGCCATCGTTGATTATCGCACTCAAAATGGGCAATTTAAGACTATTGATGAGTTAGCAAATGTCTCAGGGATCGGTGCTAAGCTGATTGAGCAAAATCGTCATATGATTAAGCTGTAACGCCTTGGCATTGTCTTGAGTCATTTGCGTTAGCTTGACGTCTTTTAGCGAATAAAAAGCCTGCTTTGCAGGCTTTTATCATTTTCAATACTTAGGTTTGCCTATAGATTGTCCAGTTAAACCGGATATTTATCAAACGGGCGGATTAGCACTTGATCCCATAGAGGCCATAGGGGATAATCCGCGTCGTTCGGTGATGATCCTTTTGGTGATCCACTTGAAGTTATGGTGACCCTAGGGTCCCCCCGCAATGATAACTTGTGAACTCGGCCAGGCCCGGAAGGGAGCAACCGCAGCAAGCGACTCGTGTGCCGGGGTGTCGGCTCTAGGGGAACCTCCAAATCTCCCCATCATTTTCCAATCTTCTTTATCTTTAACTCACTGATTAGCAATAACTGCTCAGCTTAGCATTTAGCAACACTGCAGAATTTACTCGTAAAACCTTGTTGCAAATCGATGTAGCGATGCCCTATACCGTATGACTTAGCTGTTGGCTTCTTCCTGCTGCATTCTTTTTTGTAAATTCTGTTTTAAAAAGGCTCGCGATTTTTCGAGTGCAGCCTGTATTTCACGTTTAAGTTCCTGCAATTCATCATAATCTTCAAAAAAATAAGTGTCGACTAAATGGCGGATATAACGCACGGGCAGTTGATTGAGTGTCACACAGCAGAGATCGGCTAAATAATCCTCCGGCAATTCATCCATCAGGCCTTCATCGGATAACATTTCCATTAAGAGAACTTCGTAATAGTTGCGGATTTCGAGTTGCATCGCTGTGCTCCATGATGATTTTTATTGAGTTTGCTACCACAAATGGTTGGCTGCAATAAAAAGTTGGCTATGTCTTTGGCTTAATTGTAGTTCGTCTCGGCTGTACCCGCCGCCAATTACCGCAGCAACAGGAATATTTGCCGCTTTTGCTATGGAGAGCACAGTAATATCACGTTGATAGAGCCCTTGTTGGCTGATCTGTAAATGGCCTAAATCATCGTCCTGATGAATATCAACACCAGCGTCATACAGGATTAAATCTGGTTGATGGAGCCGAATAAGCAGCTCGAGAGTCTGTTCGACGGTTTCCTGATAGGCGCTATCATCAGCACCTTTCGTTAGTTCAATATCATAGTGTGACTGCTGTTTACGGCTGGGGAAATTCTCTTTGCAGTGGATGGAACAACTGATAATGCCTTGATGCCTATGGCTGAGGGTAGCAGTGCCGTCTCCTTGGTGCACGTCACAATCAAAAATCAATACCTTATGCAGTTGCTGCTCGGCGATAAGTTTGCGGGCGGCGATAATCAAGTCATTGAAAATACAGTAACCACTGCCAAAGTCATAGTGTGCATGGTGATAACCGCCGGTTAAGTGAAGGGCGATACCCGTTTGTAGTGCCAAGCTTGCGGTTAAACTCGTCCCCGATACCGAGTGCAAGGTTCGCTCGACCAAGGCTTGACTCCATGGAAAGCCGATGCGTCTTAAGGCCGTGTTGGCTAAGGTACCTTGAATAAATTGTTCGACATAATCTTGCTGATGCACCTGCATTACATCTTCAGCCGTCATCGGCGAGGGAGTATGAAATTGATCCGCAACAGCCATTGATTATCGAGAAGATACTGATAAAGACGTGCGTATTTGGTTGTGGGAAAGCGGTGATGGGCGGGTAACGCCAGCTTGGAGTAGCTGGCGTGATAAACCAATGGGATCATCTGGATTAGAGTTGTGAAATAGCCCAGCTCATAAACTCTTTACGTGTTTTCTCATCGGCTTGTAACCACCAGTATTGCAACATCTGCTGTGGATTTGCGCCAGCCGCTTTAGAAGTATCAACCGGAGCGGTTAATGAGGTTGCCTTAACTGCTGCCTGCGCCGAAGTGGGTGCTGGCGCGGCAACCACCGCTGCTGTGCCTGCTGCGCCTGTTACTGCGGCTGCTGTGCCTGACACATCTACCGCTTGGTTACCGCTAAAGAGACGAGAGACAAAGCCTTCTTCTTCAATATCGGTGTTTGCCACTTGGTAATTAACCTGACCTTTGTCGGAGCGGGTTAACACGACTTGGGGATTTTGGGCAAACACTTTAGGCTTTTTAACGACTTTGCCTTCAGCGGCTTGTAAATAGTATTGATGATCGCCATCAACCTCTAAGGTCACAATAAAAGGAGATGACTTAACAAAGGTTTGGCTGTCACTAAAATCGTCTTCCACCATTTCGTGGTAGCGAATGGCGATTTTGTGGGTGCCGGGCGCCAACTCTAAGCTGCTTTTATGGTTGAATACGCTGGACTCGACTTTTTTGCCATCGAGGGCAAGGTATTCGAAGGACATAGGGATATTCAGATCTGCGGCAAAGGCTGAGGCAGAGCCGAGTAGCATTAGCAGGCTGCTGATTGGCAAAAGTGATTTCATTGTTGCTCCTTAACGATTATGGCTCTGATGCGGACGTTCGAATGCTTGAATGCGATCTTCGATATAACTGATGGCTTGCCTGCATTTTCCCAAACGACGATGCATCAAAAGGATGTCATTTTGCAAACGGATTTTGTCAGCACTATGACAGTTTTCAAGTTTTGACTCCATTTCTGCAATTTTTTGTTCAAATTTTTTCGCCCAATTCAGATGCTTATTCAGTTCGGCATAGATTTCGTGGCTATTTTGTAACACATTGCTGGCGATCCAAGCAAACCCGCTGGCTTGATGCGATTGGTTTTGTTGCTGGGCGAAACGTGCGCGCTTACTGGCACGTTGTTGATTTTTAGACTTTATATCGATTGAGGTCGTCAGTAGCGCCCGTTTAACCGCGGTAAAGCGGTCTTGAATACGTTCACAGCTTAAGGCGATGGTTTGCGGTGCCAATTTTAGGGCGATTTGCTTCTCTAACTGACCGATACTACTTCGAATTTGTTCAATACAGGGCATCAACTGGGCGCCATTTTGAATAAACAGCGATTGGTTAAAGCGTTCAATATCTAGTAGGAGTTTGCGTTGGCTCGGTGCAAGATGACTGTCGTGTTGCAGTACTTCTTGCTCTAATGTTTTTAGCTGATTTTTCAACGTGCTGATTAGCTGCGAAGTGTTCAAAACCATGCGCTCCACGCCAGATTAGCGGCAATTGATAGGACAATTAATATAAATAAAGGTCGAATAAAAGGCATACCAAATTTTATCGCACAGCGAGCGCCGATAAAGGAGCCGAGCATCATACACAGTCCCATCCACAGGCCAATTTGCCAATGGACTTGCCCAAGAAAGCCAAAGATCGCCAGCGCCGTCAAATTGCTGGTAAAAGTCATGGCTCTAGCGAGCGCGCAACTATGCAAAAGAGGTAATTTATATAATGAACCTGAACTCACTGTCCAAAAGGCGCCAATGCCGGGACCAGCAAAACCATCGTAGATGCCTAGTAATAAACCTTGCAGGCTTTGCTTGAGCTTGGATTGGGCTTTTGTCGGCGTCTGACAATCGGTATCCGAGATGGCATTAGGGCTCAGCAAGCTGTAAATTGCAATGCCAATAATGAGCAGTGGTAAGGCTTTTTCAAGCCACTGCGCGTTTAACAAATAAACTAATACACTGCCAAAAACCGCACCAATAAAGGTGGCGATAAACGCCATATACCAAAAACTGGGTTTCAGCAGATGCTGGCGATAATAGGTCCAAGCCGCCATCGAGGATCCAAAACTAGCAGCAAATTTATTGGTACCTAAGGCAGTATGGGGCGGGATCCCTAGGGTGAGCAGGGCCGGAATGGAGAGCAGGCCGCCACCACCGACCACGGCATCGATAAAACCTGCAATTAAGCCAATGACAGCCAACAGGGCCCAGTTACTGGGCTCAAGTAACAACTCCAAATCTTAATCCTACTCAATGACTCGTCTAAAAGGTGGGAGTGCGTCTAGCAAGGATTTGCCGTAACGCTTCGTCACTAACCGCCTATCTAGGATAGTGACTCGACCATAATCTTGCTCTTTACGCAGTAATCTACCACAACTTTGGATAAGCTTTCGCGATGCATCAGGAATGGTGAGCTGCAGAAACGGATTTCCACCCTTTATTTTCACATATTCAGCATGGGCTTGCTCAACGGGCGAGGTTGGCACAGCAAAGGGTAGCTTAGTGACGATGAGGTTGGTGAGGTAATCTCCGGGTAAGTCCAAGCCTTCAGAAAAACTGCCGGTGCCAAACAAGATGCTCGGTTCACCTTTATCACATTTGGCCTTATGGGTCTCCAGCAATTGCTGGCGTGGTGCATTACCTTGGATCAGAATTTCCTGCGTGAGTTTGCCCTCGAGCAATTCGGCCACTTTTTCCATTTGCCAGTAAGAGGCAAACAGCACTAAGGTAGCCATTTCGCCGTCAATTAGCTCGATAATTTGTTCGGCAAGTTCAGCAGTATAGGCATCATCCGTCGGCTCGGTTTTCATCTTAGGTAAGTAGAGCGTGGCATTATTCGGATAATCGAAAGGGGATTGCAGAGCGAGATAACGACTGCCGTCCTTTAATGATAACCCTACCTGATGGGCAAAATGGTCAAAGTTATTCAGCGCCCGCAGCGTAGCGCTACATAGCACGACGCCAGCAGCCTTTTGCCACAGCATAGATTCGAGCATAAACCCAACTTCAATCGGCGAGGCGCTAAACAGGTAATCGACCTGTTTGCCCGTGAGTAATTCAATCCAGCGGGCGAGGGGCGCGCCTTTAGTGGAATCTTCCTTTGCCATCATTTTCCAGAGCTTTTGCAGGTTTTCGAGTCGCTGCAACATAAAGCCCATTTCGGCCTGCAGCGCTTCAGCCTGGTGCTTAGGAATATCGCCATCTTTTATCGCCTCGGCCAGCAATAACTGCATCTTGTTAAATTGCTTGAGGGCAAGATTGGAGGTGGCCGCGAGATTCTCGGCAGGGATTTTTAACGCATCGGGTAATTTGCCGTGTTCGAACCGATAGCGACTCTCTGGATTGGCAAACTGCTTGGTCTGGGTATCACAATAGTGGGCGACTTGATTGAGCTGAGCGATTAAGTCGCCAATATGATCCTGCATCGCCTGCGCTGGGGCGATGATATTGTTGCTCTTTATCTGATTTTGTAACTTGGCGCTGGTCTTACCGACTTTTTCAAGCCAGTCGGCGGCGCCTCTAAGCGTTGCCTGTGCGCTAGAAAAGTCCCGTGCGACAATTGGTAAGTGGTGAGCTTCGTCAATGACGTAAAATACCTCTTCGGGATCGGGCAAAATCACCCCGCCGCCTAGCTCTAAGTCGGCGAACAGCAAACTATGGTTGGCGATCAGTACATCCCAAGTATCCACATCCTCACGGGCCTTGTGAAACGGGCAATTACGATGGCTGGCGAGTTGCCGATGACAACTGTGTTTATCGCAGGCGATTTGTTGCCAGAGATGGTCCGGTATCGGTGTCGATAGTGTATCGATTTCACCGTTCCAGCGGCCTTCATTAAAGTCGCTGAGCAGCTCTTGCAGCATGGCAATTTGGCTGTTATCTGGCTTTGTTTGCCACATGGCCATTTGGGTACTGTTATCATCGCCGATTAACATTGCAAGCTTGGATAAACAGACATAGCGCTGGCGCCCTTTAACCAGACCGAAGCGAAAGTTTAGCCCTGATTGTTCGAGAAAAAACGGTAAGTCTTTGTGCAGCAACTGCTCCTGCAGCGCCACGGTTGCCGTGGCGATACAGACTTTTTTCTTACTCGCAAGCGCAAGCGGAATCGTGCCTAGAATATAAGACAATGATTTACCAATCCCCGTACCCGCTTCGACCACTATGATGCGTCTATCTTTGTCATAGTCGCCAGCCAGGGTCTTAGAGATTTCTGCTACCATAAAGTTTTGCTCGCGGCGCGGCCTAAAATTAGGCAAAGCGGTGGCAATATCTTTATAGATAGCGCGGATCTGGTTTTTTACGTTGTCAGGTAACATGCGGCACTACTTTATCGAATTAATGCTGTACATAATAACAGTGATTGCATAGCCTAAGAAACTTTTCTGCCATTTTATGGCAATTTTATTCTGTATCCCGAGAATCAATAAACAGCGAGAGCCTTAGAGTGAAACCGCAGTTGAATTCCCCCGAGAGTCTTGCACATGACACGGCTGCGCCCGTGAGTGTACAGGGACGCGTCCTGACGCGCCATGCTATTACATGCGGTTCAACGCTTGTGTTGCAGTATTATCTCGCCACTGTTTCTGGCCCAGTGCTGGTGGAGTTACCTGGCTCTGAGTACATTTGTTTTTGCCATCAAAGCGATATGGCTGCATTACAGTTACAAACGCCGGGGCTGGCGCTACGCTTTGTGCCGCTTATGCTTAAAAGTTTTAAAAGACAAGCCGTGGCGGCGATTTATGCCCAGTCGAGCAGTGTGTTTCGTCACTTACAGCGGATAGCGACGGATGCTGGTATTCCCTTATTTGAGGCGGATATCCGTCCCGAGCAGCGTTTTTTAATCGAACGTTTTGTCGCGCTCGATGTGGCATTTTTAGGGCATCAAGTAAGCAATGTGGGTTTACAAGACCGCTTGCCCGTCTTTAGCGCCATACGGGCCAAAGCGGTTGCACCGCAGCCGGAAATAAAATTGCGTTCAATCTCCCTCGATTTTGAATGCAGTTTTGACGGATTACTCTATTCCGTGGCCCTTTATGGACGCGATGCGCAATCTCAGCCCTATGAAAAAGTCATTATGGTGGGCGAGGCGCTGCCAGATGCTGCAATCTATATCGAATGGGTGAACGATGAGGCGGCGCTTATTCATCATCTCATCGCTTGGTTTACTGAGTTTGATCCCGATGTGATTATTGGTTGGTCAGTAGTGACCTTTGATCTGGCCCTGTTATATCGGCGTGCGTTACTGCACCGGATCCCGCTGCGTATCGGTCGAGGTAGTGCGCTTCTCGAGTGGAAGGTCGAGAATAAATTTCGGCCTGAAACCTTAAGTTTACCGGGGCGAGTGGTGCTCGATGGTATCGATTGGTTAAAGGCGGCCTTTTATCAATTCGAGCGCTTCTCCTTGGAATTTGTCGCCCAAGCGTTACTCGGTGAAGGCAAAGCGATTCATAATGTAGAAAATCGAGTCCAAGAGATTGATGCGCTATTTACCGAAAATAAGCAAGGGCTTGCTCACTATAATCTGACTGATAGTCGCTTAGTGTGGGATATTTTTGAGCATACTCAGTTGTGGGATTTTGCCCTCGCTCGCGCCGAGTTAACGGGATTAGAACTGGGGCGGGTAGGCGCCTCGGTCGCCGCATTCAATCATTTGTATCTACCGCATTTACATAGAGCGGGTTTCGTTGCGCCCGCAGAGCCTGCAAGTCAAGGGATTGAAAGCCCTGGCGGTTATGTAATGGATTCAGTCCCTGGTTTTTATCAGCATATTTTAGTGTTTGACTTTAAAAGTCTTTATCCATCGATAATTCGTACTTTTTTGATCGATCCGAAAGGGCTCATTGAAGGTCTGGATAACGAGGAACATATTTTGGACGAGTCTGAAATCGTTCCCGGTTTTTTAGGGGCTCGTTTTAGTCGGCATCAACCGATCCTACCAAAACTCATCCAAAATCTCTCAGAACAACGCGAAAAAGCCAAGCGGGAGGCAAATGCGCCTTTATCGCAAGCAATTAAAATCATTATGAATTCGCTCTATGGGGTTTTAGGCTCCCAAGGCTGTGTTTTCCATGATGCGAAACTGGCAAGCTCCATCACCATGCGCGGTCATAAAATAATGAAACAGACTCGCGCTTGGATAGAGGAAATGGGTTATCAAGTTATTTATGGGGACACGGATTCCACCTTTGTCTATTTGGGCTCTGATCCTGATCTCAGTGATATTAATGCCTTAGGTAAGCAGATTGCCGCGCAAATCAATCAACAATGGCAGAGTAAAATCGTAAAGGAGTTTCAGCTAGAAAGCTTCCTTGAGCTACAGTTTGAGCGCCATTACGAACAGTTTTTTATGCCGACCTTGAGGGGATCGGAGGAGGGGAGTAAGAAGCGTTATGTCGGTGCTTGGCGCAATAGGAATGGAGGGCTGGAAATCACTTTTAAGGGGATGGAGCAGGTGCGAAGTGATTGGAGCCCCTTAGCGCGTAAGGTTCAAGCTGAACTTTATGAGCGAATGTTCAATCAGCGAGATATCAGCGGTTATCTCGCTGGTGTCATAAGCGAACTGCAGTCAGGAAAGCGGGATGCTGAATTAGTGTTTAGTAAACGAATGCGCCGAAATCTTGAAGAGTACACCGCAAAATCCTCCCCCCATGTCAAAGTCGCACGTCAGCTATGTGAGTTAACAGGAAAGGTATCCTATGGCAAGAGAGGAGCTCAGATTGATTATGTCATCACTGTAAATGGTCCTGAACCTGTTTCGCATAGATCGTCTACAATTGATTATCAATACTACATAGATAAGCAAATTGGCCCTATTGCAGAGCCTGTCTTTTCAATAATGAAATTAAATTACACGAACATTGCCTCTAAACAGTTGCTGTTAATTTAGTGTTGCCGTTGTGTGTTTTGTGTTTTACTTGCGGGTCTTTGTAGTGTTTTAACCTGTTTTATAGAGGTTAAACACGCTGTTTTTGTGATGTTTCTCTACATAATCTTTAGGTTTCGCTTGGAGAGTGGAATGAAAATTTGCTACTCTCACCGGGAAATTGTAAGGAAATATAACAACGGAATGACGTTGATAAAACATAAACGAAAAGGTTAAGCACCAAATGAACAAAACGTTAGTAGCAACTGCGCTAACAGCACTCTTTCTCGCCCCAACTGTATCTGCAATCGAAATCTACAAAGATGATAAAAATGCGGTAGAAATCGGTGGCTTTATCGATGCGCGCGTAATCAACACTCAAGGTGAAACTGAGGTTGTTAATGGTGCTTCTCGAATTAATTTTGGTTTCAGCCGTGAGTTAACCCACGGTTGGAACGCCTTTGCTAAATTGGAATGGGGTGTGAACCCTGTTGGCAGCAGCGATATTGTCTATAACAACCGCTTCGAATCTGTACAAGATGAGTTTTTCTACAACCGCTTAGGTTACGCGGGCATTAGCCACGATGAGTACGGCACTATCACTATTGGTAAGCAATGGGGTGCTTGGTATGACGTGGTTTACAACACCAACTACGGTTTTGTATGGGATGGTAACGCGGCAGGTGTTTACACTTTTAACAAAGACGACGGTGCAGTAAACGGCGTTGGTCGCGGTGACAAAGTTGTTCAATACCGTAACAGCATTGGTGATGTAAGTTTTGCGGTTCAGGCGCAATTGAAAAACAGCAGCTTCTACACCTGTGATATCGAAAACATCACAGAAGAAGCCTGTGAAGTGGAATGGAACGCAGGTAAGAAAGAAGCGCAACAAGTCACTTATGATTACACCTATGGCGGCTCTGTAACTTACAAAGCGACAGATAAGCTAAGCTTGATGGCGGGTATTAACCGCGGTGAATTTGATATTGCCTATGGCAATGGCGACCAAAAAACCGCTGTTGATCTGATCTACGGCGTGGGCGCAACTTGGGGCGACTTCGATAAAGATGGCTTATATGTTGCGGCCAACGTTCACAAAGAAGAAAACCATGATACCGACAACATTGGTCGCTTGATCAAAGATGCCTATGGTGTTGAAACTTTAGTTTCTTACAAGTTTGATAACGGTTTACGTCCATTTGTGTCTTACAACATTCTGGATGCAGGTAAAGACTATGTTATTCAACCTAACTTTAACGCCGATCCTAACGATGTGTTCAAGCGTCAGTTTGTAGTTGTAGGTTTACACTTTGTTTGGGATCCAAACACGGTTCTGTATGTTGAAGCACGTAAAGACTACAGCGACTTTACCAGCTCAGATCAAGCGCAAGAAGCCAGAATGTCATTGTCAGAAGACGACGGCATCGCCATCGGTATCCGCTATACGCTTTAAGCCTCAGTTGTTTATCTAGAAACTAGATAACTAAAAGTTAACAAAAAACGCCAGTCAGCAATGACTGGCGTTTTTGTTTATGCCGCCGTTATTCAGGCCTCCCGCTGTGGCATGTCTTCATTTTTTTTTATTTGTTTATTTTATGTTGATTAAAGGTTTTATATGTGATTTTATTGTCCCCGATGAGTTCTTCGTATATTCCGAAGAACTCCTGTTTAAAACTGCTTATTTAATAAGCGGATTATAATAAAGACATAATATGTCCAGGGAGATAGACAATGCATAAGAATAATTTATTAGCTAAATCTGTGCGCCTAGCACTGATTGGCGGTATGACTGCTGCAACATTCATGAGCGTTTCTGCTGTTGCTGCAGAAGACACAACTGCTAAAAAAGAAGAAGTTGAACGTATTGAAGTTACCGGTTCACGCATTAAACGTACCGACATGGAAGGTTCAGTACCTGTCACTGTCATTGACCGTGAAGCAATTGATATGTCAGGTCAAACTTCTGTTACTGACTTGTTACGTAATACTACGTTCAACTCCACTGGTTCTTTCCGTCCACAATCAGGCAGCAGTGCACAAGGTACCGCTTCACTTGACTTACGTGGTTTGGGTTCTAGTCGTACTCTCGTGTTAGTCGATGGTCGTCGTCTGACTATGTCTCCATCAACAGGTTCAAGCCAAGACTTAAACGCTATCCCATTAGGTGCAGTTGAGCGTGTTGAAGTTCTGACTGATGGCGCTTCTGCAATTTACGGTTCTGATGCGATCGGTGGTGTGGTTAACATCATTACACGTAAAGATTTTAACGGCGTGCAAATGAGCTACACCGAAGGTTCACCAAGCATTCCAAAGGATGGCGGTGACAGAAGTGCGGGTAGTGTACTGTTTGGTTCATCAAGCGATAAAACTTCTTTATTAGGCGGTGTTTCATGGAACAAGCGTGATATTGTTTATGCGCGTGATTATCCGTGGACAACTCCAGGCGGTTCTTCTTATGGTAACAACTACCGTTTATCTAGTGGTAGTGGTTATCTTGCAATTCCTGGAGGTTGTACAGAAGAAAACTTCCGCATGAACGGTGCTGCTTGCGTATATAACTTCAACGCAACTAACGCAAACGAAGCCTCGACTGATAACCAATCCATCTTCTTGAAAGGTGAACACCAAATCAATGATGATTGGAAAGTTTTCTCTAATGCCAGCGCGGCACAAACTGAATCGTTTGGTCGTTATGCTCCAGTGCCAGATACCAACGCTTTCCAAGGTTATTACATTGCGGCTGATAGTTATAACAACCCGACTAATCCAGATGCATGGTTCTATGATACTGCCAATAACCCGAACGCTGTAGCCTATGATCCAGCTGTTGGTGCCGCGCAAGGAGTGAACATTTACCATCGTTTCGCAGCGCTAGGTAACCGTGATACGACCGTTAAAAACCTAAACACTGACTTCTTAGTTGGTACTAGCGGTATTATTGCTGATGCTGTTGAAGTTGAAGCGGGTTTCCGCCGTGTTCGTAACTCTACTAATGAAATTGGTAATGGTTTCTTAGCGGCGGGTACTGCTTGGGCTTATGTCAATGACTTCAACCCAGGTTACTGTGATGATGGTTCATTCGATGCCACTAACTGTCGTTATGGTTATGACGTTCAAAACCCAAGTTCTAACCCTGATGATGTTTTAAAAGGTTCTGCTGCTACTACTACACGTAACAGTACATTCAATATCGATGAGTTCTATATGAACGCTTCTTTCGATATCGTTGATTTACCAGCAGGTACTATCCAAGCATTCGTTGGTGCTGAATACCGTAAAGAAACCTATAGCGATGCCTATGACTCTCAGTCTGAAGCTGGCTTAATTGGTGGCTCTTCTGGTAACTCTGCAGGTGGTGACCGTGATGTCAAAGCGGCATATTTTGAAACTTTAGTGCCAATTTTAGATAATTTGGAAATGACTGTAGCTGGTCGTTACGACAAATATTCTGACTATGGCTCAGATTTCTCGCCAAAAGTATCTGTTAAATATGAACCAATTGATGCACTTGTACTACGAGCTTCTTATGGTAAAGGTTTCCGTGCACCAACCTTAGATATTTTAACTCAGAAAACGGCTTTCTCTGCTGACTCAGTTGATGATGCAGCAACTTGTGCAGCTTTAGGCTATGCAGAATGTCCAGATTCAGGCGTGCAGATTAACGCTTACCGTTTAGCAAACCCTGCTTTAGCATCTGAAAGCTCAACTCAAATGGCTGCGGGTATTGCTTATCAACCAACTGACTGGTTGAACTTTGCTATCGATTATTACAACATTGAAATTGAAGATCGTATTGCATTCTTCAGTGCTCAGGACTTGATCGATCGTGAAGAAGCGGGTGACCCAATCCCTGCTGGTTTAGGTGTCGTTCGTTATGCTGGTGGTGATATTAACTACATCAACACTGGCTATGGTAACGAAGGTACGCTGAAAACTTCTGGTTTAGATTTTAACTTAAGAACTAACTTCGATTTCGGTGAAGCAGGTTCATTAGCTCAAAATTTACAAATCAGCCACATGCTAGATTATACAATTGACGATGGTCGTGACTTAGTACAAGATCCTGGTATGCCACAACAACGTGTCACGTTATCAAACGTTTATACATTCAGTGACTTCGACTTTGCTTGGAACATCAACTTAATTGGTGACCAATACTCTGACGTTTATACAGATGATGTCACTGGTAATCTAGTTCGTGATGGGCATATTGGTTCTTGGGTAACTCATGATATCCAAGTGACTTACACTAGCCCATGGAACACCAAACTGAGTGTTGGTGCAGAAAACGCCTTCGAGAAAGAGCCTCAGTTAATTGGTTACGGTGGTCGTGAGTACAACTACAACCTCTACAATGGTTGGGGACGTGTGATGTACTTCCGTATCAGTCAATCATTCTAGTTGACTTAGTGTAAGCAGGTGTTCAAAGGCAGGGGCAACCCTGCCTTTCTATTTTATGCGGTAATTTATGAAACAATGGACTAACTACTGGCAACATTCCAAAGCGTTAAATAGTTTTTCAGAAGGTGAAAGTGCTCTGGGATACCACGGGGAAATGCTCACATTTTGGGAGAATAAATTAAAAACGCTACCTCATTCGGCTTGTTTGCTTGATATTGGTACGGGAAATGGTGCTTTAGCTGTTTTATGTTTTCAATATGGACAATCATTGGGGGGTAATTGGCAAATATTAGGTATTGATGCCGCGGATATCAATCCAAGGGAAAATATTTACTCTAACGAAAGCATAAACCTAGCATTACAAAAAATTGTATTCCAAGGCAATACGTTCATTGAAAATAGTAATTTAGAGGCTGATAGTTATGACTTTATATCCAGTCAATATGCTATTGAATATGCAGACTTATCTAAATCGATAAATGAAGTATTTAGAGTGTTGAAGCCAAATGGAAAATTTTGTGCATTAATGCATTCATGCCAATCTGAGATTGTAAAGGATTCTAAAGTCGGACTAGCTTTTCTTGATGAACTGATAAATGAAACCAACTTTCTAAAGGATGTCTCAGTTGTTTTATCTTACTCAGTGAGTTTTTTGAAAGCGGGAAGAGTCTTAGCCGATGACCCTGAATTCAAAAGACTCAATCAATCACTCATAAAAAGAGTATCCTTTCTCAAATCGAGAGCACAAGACGCTGGCTGTGAGGTTTGGTTCAATTCAATTTTATCTAGGATAGGGCCTTTGCTTTATAACTTAAGGCTTCAGAACGTTGAAATTTTTGCTGATTATTGTGAACAATTGAGTCTTTACCGGATGCGAATTCAAGATCAATTAAATGCAATAGTGGACAAACATAGGAAAGAAATCATCTCGAGTACTCTTGATAGGCTAGGAGTTAAGTATTGCTTTTCTGAACTCATAATCGAACATAGAAACGTAGGTTTAATTTTAGAATTTAATAAAAGTTAATGGACCTTTGGGTTTGACTTCTACTTTTCGCATATAGCCTAAATAACACCATTGATTTCATTATACTACAGTTTTTGGATTTAACTTACTGTAATTTAAGGGTTTAATTAACAACTATGCCCATGACATTAATTCATTAATTTTAATAGTTGTGTTTATGAGCGTTGACTTTTCACTGGTTCTTTCGTTTTGTTCAAAAAAACGCCTTTCATAAGCTTTTTTAAAGCCAGTGGTTTTTTACGCTAGTTTTAACCACTTCTCAATGTTGACACAGGTCAACATTTTGTGAAATGATGCCGACGGGTCTATGCCTGTAAAGGCATAGGAAAGGGAAGAAAAAACTAAGAATCACAAGAGAAAGATGAGCTTATGGTAAGCATTTCCTAAAGTAAGTCTTGCTTAAAGTGATGTTGCTGGTAAGTTAACTTTTTTATTCACTTCAAATTGGTTGGGAACTATGTCCAAGGTAAGCAATAGAACAAAAATCGCTACTGCACTTGTTGGCGTGCTGGCATTAGCGAGCAGCAACTTAGTAGTTGCAGATCCTCTTACCGACGTGCAGAAAGCGGATAGTATGATCCATGCTGATGCTGCTGCGTCGCAAAAGAACGTTGATAAGTATTTCGATCAAGCACAAGACATGCTTTTTGAGTATGGTTCAGTTGCTGATGAGCGTGAGTCACTGAAGTCCTATAACGATTACGTTGCCAGCTTGGTTGCTGATCAACAAAAAACAATGGACGCAGTTCAAAATGACATTAATGGCGTAGATAAACTACGTCAGGGCGTTGTGC
Organism: Shewanella sp. Sh95; assembly: GCF_001308045.1. Lineage (NCBI taxonomy): Bacteria > Pseudomonadati > Pseudomonadota > Gammaproteobacteria > Alteromonadales > Shewanellaceae > Shewanella > Shewanella sp. Sh95. The sequence goes on along the minus strand of NZ_LGYY01000020.1, from coordinate 20,092 downwards.
CTTTAATGTTTAAAATGGTTGAGTCTTTAGAACAATTCGTTCAATTAGACTTGCCATTCAACTCTGAAGTCCGTGCTAACCGTGTTAAAGAGTTAAAAACACTGTTAAACACAGCAGAAGTGACTTTAGCTGAAAAATACCGTTTGATCCTGGATGCGTACAGCATCGAGCGTGAGTATGGTAGTGCTGTTGCAGTTAACCAAGGTAAATTGACCTTAGATGGTAAAGAAGTATTAGTAGACTTCTTTAACTTGGGTCGTGTTGCTCTGTATGCACAAAGCTTAGATCAAAAGACTGGCTGGATGTACAACCCAGAAACTAAGGGTTGGGATAAGTTAGATGACAGCTATCTGCGTGAACTGACTAAAGGTATCCGCATTGCCCGTAAACAAGGCGCTCTAGATCTATTCGCATTACCAATTCCTGCTGCGGAGACTGCACAATAATGAAGAAGTTAATTACTACAGCTGTATTAGCTGCAAGTTTTTCTTTAACTGCTGGTATGGCTAGCGCTGCTGATGCACCTAAGACCATCGACCAATTATTGCAGCAAGTTAAAGTTGATCGCGCTGCTGAAGGCAAAGTTAACAGCAAGCGTGAGCAAGAGTTCCAAGCTGAGCGTGGCGATAAAGCGGCTTTATTGAAGCGTGAAAAAGACGCTTTGGCGGCTGAAAAACAACGCGGTAAAGATTTAAACCAAGCCTTCTTAGATAATGAGCGCAAAATCGCCCAGTTAGAAGAAGACCTGAAAACTGCTCAAGGTGACTTGGGTGAGATGTTCGGTGTGGTTAAAGGTGAAGCGGGTGATTTCGCTGGTAAATTAGCGAGTTCAAACGTCAGTGCTCAATATCCTAATCGTGACAAATTTGTTGCTGATTTAGGTGCACGTAAGCAGTTACCAAAAATTGAAGAGTTAGAGCAATTCTGGCAAGAACAGTTATTCGAAATGGTACAAGCTGGTAAGGTTGTTAAATTCGAAGGTTCTGTGACAGCGATTGATGGTAGTGTAAAAAATACCACTATCCACCGTATCGGTGCTTATAACCTAACGGCTGATGGCAAATATGTTGTTTACAATCCTGAATTGGGTCTGATTCAAGAGTTATCACAACAGCCAGAAGGTTACCAAGTCAGTGCTGTTGGTAAATGGGAACAAACCGCTTCTGGTTCTGCACCATTCTACATCGACCCTGCTCGTGGTGTTCTGTTAAACATCTTCACTAACAAAGCAAGTATGGAAGACCGTATTGAATCTGGTGGTACAATCGGCTATATCATTATGATTTTGTTAGCGTTAGGTCTGTTGATCTCTATTGAACGTTTGGTGACCATGACTATCATCGGCGCCCGTGTGAACAGCCAACGTAAGAATGTTGATAAACCAGGTAACAACGCTCTTGGCCGTATCCTGAAAGTGTATCAAGAAAACAAAGACGTTGATGTTGAAACATTAGAGTTGAAACTTGATGAAGCGATTCTGAAAGAAACGCCTGCACTAGAATCTCGTATTTCAATCATTAAAGTACTGGCTGCTATCGCTCCTATGATGGGTCTATTGGGTACAGTAACCGGTATGATTGCAACATTCCAAAGTATCCAATTATTTGGTACTGGCGATCCAAAACTGATGGCTGGCGGTATTTCAATGGCGCTGGTAACAACGGTTCAAGGTCTGGTTGCGGCTCTGCCTCTAATGTTAATGCATGCTATTGTCGTTGCACGTAGCAAAGCCATTGTACAAGTTTTAGAAGAGCAAAGTGCGGGTATCATCGCAGCACATGCTGAGAAGAGGGCTGACTAATGATGATTCACCTGATGGACATATGGGATTCCGTCAGGGGCTTCATGGCCTCCGGAGGCGACGTCCTCTGGTTAGTTGCGTTTGTGCTGTTCTTAATGTGGGTATTGATGCTTGAACGTTACTGGTATCTTAATTGGATATCACCAAAGCAACATAAAGCAATCATAGCTGCATGGGATGCTAGAGAGGAAACTACCTCTTGGTACGCACACCGTATCCGTGAAGCTTGGCTGTCCCAAGCGAAGCAAGATTTGAATGCACGTATGCTGATCATTAAAACCTTAGTAGCGATTTGTCCTATGATAGGTTTATTAGGTACTGTTACCGGTATGATTTCAGTGTTCGATGTGATGGCAGTTCAGGGGACGAGTAATGCTCGTTTAATGGCGGCTGGTATTTCAATGGCAACAATGCCCACTATGGCGGGAATGGTTGCCGCATTATCGGGAGTATTCTTCAGTACTCGCCTTGATGCCAAAATGAAAATCAGCTTAGAAAAGCTAAAAGACAGCATGCCGCACCACTAGAGAGAGATTGAACATGGCACGTAAAAAGCATTCCAGTATAGACGAGGAAGCGCAAATTGATATGACACCGATGCTCGACATCGTGTTCATCATGCTGATCTTCTTCATTGTAACAACGTCATTCGTGAAGCCATCTGGTTTGGATTATAACAAACCAAAAGCATCACAAGCGACTTCAAAGCCTTCGGCTAACATCTTCATTGGCGTCAGCAAAACTGGCGTTATCATGATGGAAAACCGTCAGGTTGATATCGAACGTGTAACAGCAAACGTTGAGCGTATGTTAGCTGAAGCGCCTGAAGCAGCAGTGCTTATTCAGGCTGATAAAGACGCAATGCACGGCTTAGTTGTTAAAGTTCTAGACCAAGTCAAAGCGGCTGGTATAGATAAGATTTCGGTATCTGCGGGGAACGATTAATATGCTAAGAGCACTAGTATCAATCATTATTGGTGCTGCTGTGACTTTTGGTCTGTTCGCTTTTATGGCGTTCTTGGTCGGTGGTGGGGCGCAGCGCGCTGAAACATCGGCCGAGACCCCTGTAATTGAAATCACCATGGATAGACAGGATGCAAAAGCACAGAATAAGCCAAGGGTAGTGCCTAAACCGCCACCACCACCAGCACAGCCTGAGAAACCTCAAACTGCGCCACCAGATACTTCATCAAATATTGATACGTCTATGTCGTTCAATATGGGAGCTGTCGAAACCGGTGGTCATAGTGCTGGTGGTTTTAAGCTGGGTAATATGATGACTCGTGACGGCGATGCAACACCAATCGTTCGTATCGAGCCACAATATCCAATCGCAGCCGCTCGTGATGGTAAAGAAGGTTGGGTGCAATTACGCTTTACAATTAATGAGTTAGGGGGTGTTGATGACGTTGAAGTTATTCAAGCAGAACCTAAACGTTTATTTGATAAAGAAGCAATACGAGCACTGAAAAAGTGGAAGTACAAACCAAAGATTGTTGATGGTAAGCCACTTAAACAACCTGGTATGACAGTACAACTTGACTTCACTTTAGACAAAGGAGGCAATTAATAATGCGTAATGCTAATAAAATCGCAGTTGCGTTATTACTTTCCCTTTGTGGTGGTGCGTTATCAGTTTCTTCTGCTATTGCAGCTGAAAAGTGCGAAGTTGATAAACGTCAATCTAAAGCGGTAGGTGAGAGTGCTGCGAAAAAGGTCCAGAAGTCCTTTGAAGCTTATACGAATGGTCAAGTTGACGAAGCGATTGCCATTCTGTTAGAAGCAAACCCAAAGAATGATTTCGATAAAGCCTATGTCGCGCGTATGCTCGGTAACTTCTACGCCGAAAAAGGCAAGATGGATACCGCGATCAAGTACCTAAAACAAGCTGTTGAAGCTGATATTTTAGGTGGTACCGATCACGCTGCAACATTGCGCCTTTACGCCGATTTGTTGTTACAAGAGAAAAAGTTTAAGGAAGCGATTCCATACTATTACAAATGGATGGATTTCACCTGTAAGACTGATTCTCAGATGTACCGTCGCATTGGTATTGCACATACAGAGCTTAAGCAGTGGGATAAAGTAATTGAAGTGGCTGATAAAGGCCTTTCACTTGCTGAGTCACCTGATAAAGGTCTGTATCAGATGAAGTTAACGTCTTACTTTAACCAGAAGCAATATAAGAAAGCCGTTGGTGTGTTAGAAGTCATGGTACCGTTATTTCCGGATGACGGCAGATTATGGGTTCAGCTCGCACAATTTTATCTAATGGTCGAAGACTATGATAAAGCGCTAGCGACTTATGACTTGGCATATCGTAATGGTTTCTTAGAAACTGGAGCTAACATTACTCGTTTAGCTCAGCTGATGGCTCAGAAGGGTGCGCCATACCAAGCAGCGAAAGTTTTTGAGAAGCATATGAAGTCGGGCTTAATCACACAAGATGCTAAATCTTATGAGATTTTGGCTGGTTTTTACCAAAATGCGAAAGAGTTTAAAGAAGCCGCTGACTTTTATGGTAAAGCTGCTGCAATCAGCAATGATGGTAAGCTATATCTGAAGCAAGGTCGTTTACTGAGCTTGGGTGAGAAATATAATGAAGCGATTCCAGTGCTTGAAAAAGCAATCTCTTTAGGTATTGAACATCCCGGTGAAGCAAACTTCGAGCTGGCTTTAGCTCATCTTAGTTTGAAACAGTATAAGTCTGCTTATAATCGTGCTGTATTAGCTGCGAAAGATAAGAAGACAGAGAAGAGTGCAAACAGCTATATCTCTTACATCAAAGAGAAAGCTCGTATGCATAACGTCGAACTGTAATTCATCTAATTTGCTAGGTTGATCTAAAAAGCCCCGAAAGGGGCTTTTTGTTTATTGAAGCTTTACTAATGCCTGGGATTGCTGTTGTTTACGTTCAAGCTCTTGTGAAAGTTTGGAAACATTATTGAATATAGATTCAATTTTTTGTTCTTGAGTCGGTAAGCAAAGGCAAGCTGCGAGTTTGTAGTCAATTTTTAGCTTATGAGTTTTGCCAAACTCTTGATTAAATTCTTGAATATGATCTGCTATGCGATTAAGAACAACTTCGGTACCTGCTTCATCAATATTGAATAATCCTAAGGCAAAATGATTGTGGTCTAATCTAGCAATTAAATCTGTTGCTCTTAGCAGTGCTTCTTGTACTTGTTTAGTAAAAAATTCGAGTAAATGCGGTTGTTTAACGGTTTCATGAATGTGAGGGCACAGATACAATAGCGCCAAGCTTTGCTGTTCTCGTATATGCCTATGCCATTCTCGGTTAAAGACTTCCATGAAATAAGTTTGGTTGTAAACCCCTGTTTCTGGATCTCTAAAACCTGAGTTACGAAATGAGTAGATCATAGAATAATCCCGTAAGTAGACTTTTCAGTAAGTATAGGAAGAGTCTGGCTATCTCGGACGTAAAAGGAGAAATATAAAAAATGAAATTAAGTGTAGTTGCGGGAACGATAGCCTTAGTGCTAACCCTACAGGGATGCTCAAAGCCTGAAACAACAGTCGTTACACAGGAAGGGGCAACGCAGGCCCCAGCGACTCAAGCAGAAACCCAAACGGCTGAGTCGCGTTATGTTGCACTCGTCGATGCCTATTTTAAAGACTACTTGAAGCTCGAGCCTATTTACGCCACTTTTGTGGGTGTTAACGACTACAATGCGCAGTTTGGTGGTGATTTAACTGAAGAGTATCTTAAGGCTCGACACGATCTAAATACCCGCTATCTAGCACAAGTTAAGGCTATTGATGTTGAGCAATTACCAGCGGATTTGCAATTAAGTTATTCGTTGTTTGTTTATGATCGTGAAATAGCGTTAGTCGATGAAACCTATCCGTCACGCTTTATGCCTATCAGCCAGTTTTACAGTACTGTTATAACTATGGTGCAGCTAGGAAGTGGTGAAAGTGCTCAGCCTTTTAATACCGTTCAAGATTACCGCAATTGGGAACAGCGTGTGAATGGTTTTATTCAGTGGATCCAGCTTGCTCAACAGCGTATGGATGAGGGGATTGCAAGTAAGGTTGTACTTCCTCGAGTGCTGGTAGAGCGTATTATTCCACAGTTAGATGCTATGCTGACGACCGATGCCAGCCAAAGTATTTTCTATTCACCGATTAATCACTTCCCAGAAGGTTTTTCGGATCAAGATAAAGCTGAGCTAACGGTAAGTTATCAGGCGATGATTAATGAGCGTTTAGTGCCTGCATTAGCGGGGCTGCGCGATTACTTTAAGCAGACTTACTTGCCTAAGTCCCGTGCAACGGATGGTTGGTCTGGTCTACCAAATGGTAAAGCTTGGTATCAGCATTTAGCCAATTCTCATACCACCACAACCATGCCAGTGGATGAAATTCACCAAATTGGTCTGAATGAGGTCGCACGAATCCTTTCTGATATGGACAAAGTCCGTGAGCAAGTGGGTTTTAAAGGTGACTTAAAAGCCTTTTTTGCCTCTTTATCGTCTGAGCCACAATACTTCTATGGCGATCGCCAAGGCTTAATCGATGGTTATATGGTGTTGAAAGATAAGATTAACCAAGTATTGCCACAGTATTTTAATGTAATGCCAAAGGCCGACTATGTGGTTAAACCGGTTGAAAGCTTTAGAGAGCAATCTGCTGCGGGCGCATCCTATGAATCACCAGCCGTGGATGGGAGCCGTCCAGGGGTGTTTTATATCAACACCTATAACTTGAAAGCTCAGCCGAAATGGGGCATGACGACACTGTCACTGCATGAAGCGGCGCCAGGTCACCATTTCCAAATCGCTATTAAGCAAGAGTTAACGGGTGTGCCTGAGTTTCAACGCTTCAGCGGTTATACCGCGTTTGAAGAGGGCTGGGCGCTGTATGCTGAATACTTAGGCATCGAAATGGGGCTCTTTAGCGACCCTTATCAGTACTTTGGTAAGCTTTCAGACGAAATGCTGCGTGCGATGCGTTTGGTGGTGGATACGGGATTACATGCCAAAGGCTGGAGTCGCGAACAAGCGATTCAATACATGAAGGACAATTCGCCCATGGCCGAGTCGGATATTATTGCCGAGGTTGAACGTTATATGGCTATTCCTGGCCAAGCATTGTCTTATAAAGTGGGTCAACTAAAAATTCTTGCCCTACGTGAGCGTGCTGAAAAAGCCCTAGGTGATAAGTTTGATCTTAAGGCTTTCCATGATCAGATTCTGACTTCTGGCTCACTACCTATGGCGGTGATGGAACAGAAAATTGATCGCTGGATAGCGGCGACTAAGGCTTAACACGGAGTCGATTATGTAGCGCCGTTATCGATAACAAAATTGATAACGGTGCGGTTTAAAGCTTTTTAATTAAACATAATGTTTTTATACTCAACATTCACATCTCGTTTTCAGTCATAAAAACGGGAACCATATGATATTTGGGGCAAATGTCTCAGCATTATTCAGGGAGTTTTATCATGGTTCAGGCTACAGCAAGACATTTGTTAGTCAGCAGTGAAGAGCAGTGCCAAGCACTTAAACAACAGATCCTCGACGGTGCTGATTTTGCGCAAATCGCGCGCGCTCATTCTTCATGCCCATCGGGCGCTCAAGGTGGTGAATTAGGTTCATTCGGCCCAGGCATGATGGTGCGTGAGTTTGATGAAGTGGTATTTAGTGCGCCATTAAACGTGGTTCAAGGTCCAGTTAAAACCCAGTTTGGTTACCACTTACTCGAAGTCACCAGCCGCGGTTAATCGTCTTCTTGCCGAGACAATGGCAGCGTTTAGCTGCCATTTTTTTTAGTTCGTCCATCCATTGGGGAGCCGCTATGCTTGAACTCTATACCGACAGATTAAGACTTCGCTGTTTACAAGAGCAGGATTGGCCACACTTCTTGGCATTACACCAAGATCCTGACATCAATCGCTACGTGCGTATTCCTGAGGCTCCCGAGGTTATCCGGCAAAAGTTTGAGCGGCGTGAGGTCATTTGGGATTATACCTCTGGCGATTGGCTTACGCTGACGATCGAAACTCTGGATACCAGTGAGTTTATCGGTTTAACCGGTCTTCATTGCCAAAGTGTGGAAGAACAACGTGCTGAGGTCGGTTATTTGCTGGCGCACGCGGGACAAGGCAAAGGCTATGCCACTGAGAGTTTGCAAGCTGTCATTGATTGGGCCTGTTTGAGCTTATCAATACATAAATTCGTCGGATACTGCGCCAAAGACAATATAGGTTCGGCACGAGTGATGGAAAAATGTGGTTTTCAACTCGAAGGCGTATTTAGGCAGCATTTTAAGATAGGCGATGAGTGGCTAGATGAATGCGCCTATGGCCTGCTCGCCGATGAAAGGCAAAGATAAGTTAAATTATCTGCATCGCAATGGACATGCTGCTATAATGCCGCAGGTTTATTTTTTGAGGCGTATTTAAGTGACGCAAATTAATCAGTTAGTTTTGCATCCCGGCGAAGATTTTATTGAATTGTACAAAGTATTAAAGGTACAAGGTATGTCGAATGCCGGTGGCGAAGCGAAGCATGTTATTGATGAAGGTTTGGTTACCGTCAATGGCGAAGTAGAAACCCGCAAACGTAAAAAAGTCGTTGCGGGTGATATTGTCAGTTTTAACGGTGAATCGGTTCAAATCATTGCGGCTGAATAAGCCTGATACTGTGGAGTAGGATATGCAATTTCCAGACGACGATAATGGTAAAATGCTGGCCGCAATGGCTGAAGCCGGAATTGACCTTACTAAAGCCCTCGATGTTGATTTCTTTTTAGTTTTTGATGATCAGCGTGATGCTGAAACTGCACTTGAAGAATTAGCCAATTCGGATCTCGAAGGTGAAGTTGAGCTGAATTTGAATGATGAGCTAGGCAAGTGGGAAATCATCGTATGCATCAACATGGTGCCAGACTACGATGACTTGGTTGAGCAAGAAACCATTCTCAATGATTTTGCGGCCGAGTTTGGCGGCATGACCGATGGTTGGGGTGTGATGCAACACCAAGACGGCGATGATGAGTTTATGGACGATGATCACGTTCATGATGAGCATTGTCATCACTGATTTATGCCATATTACCAATGATAAAGGAGCCATAAGGCTCCTTTATTTTTGTCTCTCAATAATATTCCTGCGACTCGATTTAAATCCATCTCATACTCATTACGAAATGTAACTAGGCTTAAGCTGGTCTTACAGTTAACGCAATCAGATGCACTATTCTCAATTCTTGAAGAGCATCAGAGGAGGGGAAATATTATGCAGTTAACTATATTGGTGGCGGCGTTATTGAGCTTGATGATTTGTATTTATTACCTATCGCAAGGAAGATTACAGATTATAGCCATGCTTCAGGGAGCTAATATTGCTCAATTAAATAAGCAAGTGTTACTTAGTTTATTCTATTGCCAAATGGGCTTTTTGATCACAACGAGCCTCAGCTTATTTGCTTGCGCGCTAGGTGTCGTTCCTCGTATGTATGCCTACAGTTTATTACTATTTATCGGTTTAAATTACGGTATTTTTGCTATTTGGCATTGTCATATCGCCAAACTTGGTCAACCCGACAAGAGGTTTAGTTTATATATCATGGCATTGAGCCTGTTGTTGGTATCATTATTTACCTTGTTGGGAGCATTGCACTAATCCGTTTTATCAATATCGAGTTCGCACTGAGGGTTTGAGATTTAATATTGTCTTTTAGGCACCATAGTGCTCACTAAATTGCTGTCAATACATCTTAGTGTGTGATTTGTCCTGCACTATTATGTTCGCTGGCGAGCTCTAAACCATATTGGCGCACGAGCTCTGTGAGTTTGCCGTTTTGCTGCAATTGCTGTAACCAAAGGTTGAGTTTATCTGGGTGTAGTTTCGAATGTGGATTGATTAACACGCCATGATAATAATGTTGATCCCATTGATTTGATACATAGAGTTGTTGATCTTGCGGATTTGAAGCGAGGTAAAAATTGAGGTAGGAAATGGTCACTGGGGCAATTTCTGCGCGCTTTCGAAGTACGGTTTCAATGGATGCTTTATTGCTGTTTACAAAAACGACCTTGTAGTTTTTTTCAAGCACTGCAGGATCGGTTTCGAAGTTGGCAAAGCGATAGTGGTAGCCTTTAACTAATGCTAGCGTTCGCTCTTTGAACAGAGCAAAAAACTGAGGATCTTTTACTTTTTCCTTCAAGGCGATAAAGACTTCGCCATCATGGATATGTAGGGGGATAAATGCTGTATTAAGTTTTTCCCACCCCCAGCGTGGATTTTCAAACATGATCATATCGAATCTTCCAGCTGCATAGGCTTTATATCTATGCTCTATGCTGGTGGAGACAAATTCAAAGCTGATTTCTTGCTGAATTTGGTTGAGGGCGTTGATGAGATCAAGCGTTAAGCCTGTATAACGGCCATCGCTCTGTAAATTGACATAGGGAGCAAATTGATAGCCCCCAACACGAATAACGGGTTTTGTCTGAGCCGGAGAAAGGGGACCTGCAGTTGCAACACTGAATAAATTCAACACTAGGCCTAATAGTAAATTCAGTAATACAGCTAGTCGCATAAGTTATCCTGTTTATCGTGAAGTCTTAAGCTTATCTTTAACAGAGACAAGTTAATACAATTAATTATTGCACTTAAGTTGGTTAAATGCGTATTTTGTGTGAGTCAGTATCAAAAATAAGGAAGTTTCATATTGCGCAATCTTACTTCTCAAGTTTATGAGTGGCTGGAGCAAGGACATATTACTCGGGCGCAGGCAAATGAGTTGTTTCGCAGCGTATTGGTGTCGCCCAACTCTCTCAGTTGGCAGCGGTTATTATCCCTTTTGCTTCAGTGGGCGGGGGCGTTAAGCCTAGTGACGGGGATTATTTTCTTTTTTGCTTACAATTGGCAGTCCCTAGACAGAATAAGCAAATTTGCCCTGATTGAAGCCGCGCTATTGATTAGCCTTGTGTGCTTTGTTTGGCTGTATTACCGCAGCATGTTGAGGCAAGTTGATGCCCATCATCATCTTTTTGGTGCCACGCTTGCAAACGTGGCACTGTTAGTGGTGAGTATGTTAATTGGTGGACTTTTAGCCTTGGTGGGCCAGACCTATCAAACGGGAGCGGATCCTTGGCAGCTATTTGCGTTGTGGGCATTAGCCATTATCCCCTTAGCTTGGGTGGCAGGTTTTGATGGCTTATGGTTGTTATTACTCGGGTTAGTTAATTTAAGCCTTGGACTCTTTGCTGATACCGCATCCTACCTTTTGGATGAACAGATTTGGTTATTTGTCTTTGCGGCTATTAATCTGACTATCTATTATGTTTTTGTGTTTATGGGCAAAAGCCAGAGCAATCGCTGGCATGCACCACTTATGCAGTATGCGAGTTCACTTGTGGCCATGGGCTGTTTTACCTTATTGCTCTGTTGGATGATTTTTGAACCCAGTGATTCTAAGGCACTACTTGTAGGTGTGTGGGCTGGTTACTTTATTCATTTGTTATTGGGATTCTGGTGGTTCAGGCACAGATTATTACAGATTTATCCGTTGGCTTTGGGCGGTTTTAGTTTGATTGCTGTGGGTGCTGTGCTATTAACCGAACTGCTGTTTAAGAATAGCGATCCTATAGGCGGCTTTTTATTGATTGGGCTTTATATTATTTTGGCAAGTACCGGCTTGAGTACTGTGTTAGTACGATTACAACGGCAATTTAGCGCCGAAATGACGCCAATATCCCTCGTAGGAGAGGAGCTGAGTCATGAATAACCCCCTCACTGATTCGACTCAAGATCCTGGTGCTTCAGCGGCGCAAACGCTTTGGAATAGTTTGTATGCAAAGGGCGAAGTGAACGCACCAGAACGGCCCCAATCCCATGAAATACCTTGGTATATTGCGTTGATGCAAGCCTTTGCAGCTTGGATTGCCGCCTGGTTTTTATTGGGCTTTATGGCGTCACTTTTCGATAGTGTATGGGGGCGATTCGAAGGGGGAGCCGCTCTGTTTATCGGTTGTATCTATTTAGGCTTAGGACTCGCCTTGTATTGGGGCGGGCGCCAACAGCACTTTTTACAGCAATTTGCCTTTGCCTCATGTTTAAGCGGTACGCTTGCCCTTGCTTGGGGACTGTTTGATTTGCTCGGCGATACCTTTAATCTTGCTTGGTATCTGAGTATGGCCGCTTTGTTTCTGTTGCTTTGGGGCATGATAAAACACAAGGTTGCTCAATGGGTATTTGCATTCTGTTTATTAGCCTGTTTGACGGGGCTGTTGGCTGAGTGGCATTTACTCAACTTAACACCGACTTTGCTGGTGTCGTTACTGAGTGTGGTGCTATTAAATATCCATCGCACAGGATATCACTATCAGAGGGCGAGGATGTTGGTCTATGGTGCTGCTTCACTTTTGCTCTCCATTCAACTAATACATGTCTTCAGTATGGATAGGATCTTCGAGGCGTTATTTATATCCGGTTGGCAGTCGGGAATGGCAGTTAGTCATTTACTCGTAGTATTTACTCTTTGTGGTTTCCTACTCGTTAGTCTGTTTAACCAATGGCAAATCTCACTCATCGCCCCCAGTGGGTTGTTTGCGTTTTTAGGCCTAGTGCTGATTACTGCACTGTCTTTACCCATGCAGGGTTTATCGACAGCTGTGTGGCTTATATTGTTGGGGCACTATGCAAATGAGTCTTGGTTGAAGGGAATGGGTATTGCTTCAGGGTTGGTTTTTGCTGGTGGTTATTATTATTCATTAGAGACAACGCTGATGCTTAAGTCGCTGTATTTGATGGGATTAGGATTGTTACTGCTTGCCGCGAGATTAGTGATGTGGCGTTACTTTCCTATCTCAGACGCACAAGCTGAGTTAGAGGAGCATGTGTAATGGGGACGGCTATGTTGTGTTTAGCGAACAGCCACCGAAGAGTCCTATTATTGGTTGTTGTTACTGTGGTGGTCTTGCTGACGATGGTGAATTGGCGAATCGCCCAGTTTGAGCAGTTATTGCAAGATGGCAAAGTGGTGCGTTTTGCCTTAGCGCCAGTGGATCCTCGCTCGATTATGCAGGGGGATTATATGGCCTTGGAATATGCCATTGCACAGGAGGTACGCGCCGCGTTGCCTGAGGGGATGACGCAGGGGCAACTACTGTTGACTCTCGATTCGCAAAAAGTGGCGCACTTTGTCGGTATTTACCGTGACCAGCCCAAAGCCGCCGATCAACTCACGGTAGATTTTCGCCTGCGCAATCATAGGGTAAAGCTGGCCTCAAATAGTTTTTTCTTTGAAGAGGGCCAAGCTGACCACTTCAGCCAAGCCAAATACGGCGAGTTTAGAGTCAGCGAACGGGGAGAGTTGTTGTTGGTGACGCTGCTCGATGAGCAGCTGCAACCGCTATAACGGGAAACCGTAATGGATGTTAACAAGATGGTGAGTTAGGCTCGCCATCTTCGCTATTTTTCCTAGTACAATCCGCTAAATCGTTGCCTAAATATCCATCTTAAGTTGCAACTTAAGTGCAACTAATTTGTAACCTTTGTTCCCTATAGTATCGTCAGTTTTCGAAGCTGAATGCTTCGTAAAATGGTCAATCATAAACTCAAATATCAATATAAAAGATACTTTTAGGGGTCATTATGTTTAATAACAAAACGCTGTTGGCGTTAGCCATCAGTAGCATCTGTGGCGTTGCTCATGCTGCCGATAATCTAATTATTTCTGAATATGTTGAAGGCAGCGGCAATAACAAAGCCATTGAGCTGTACAACCCAACCGCCAACAGCATCGACTTAAGCCAGTATCAATTGCGCTTCTATTTTAATGGCAGCACAAATGTGGGCACGACTATCACCCTGAATGGCACCTTAGCGGCAGGGGCAACTTATGTTGTCGCTGATAACGACGCATCGGCCGATATTCTGGCGGTGACGAATCAACAAAGCAGCGCGAGTTTTTTCAATGGTGATGATGCCATTGTGCTGACCTATCAAGACCAAGTGATTGATAGCTTAGGCCAAGTGGGTGTCGATCCAGGCAGTGAATGGGGCAGTGGTGATTTATCGACCCAGGACAACACGCTACGCCGCAATCCCGATCAGTTAATCGCCGATCCTATTATTGATGATGCTGTCACCTTTAATACATGGTTAGGTTTTGCCAAAGACGATATCTCGGATTTGGGTAAGTTCAGTGCAGGCACACCTACCGATCCTGTTGAGCCGCCACCGAGTTCATTAGCCTGTGGTGAAGCCTCAACGCCTATCCATGCTCTGCAAGGTTCGACCAATGTCAGTCCGTTAAACGGACAAACCTTAGTGGTAGAAGCCATTGTGGTGAGTAACCAAGAAGCTGGCCTAAAGGGCATCTTCGTGCAAATGGCCGACAACGAAGCCGATAACGATCCACAAACTTCTGAAGGGGTGTTTGTTTATACCGGTAATGCGCCTACGGGTTACGTGGCGGGCGACCGTGTACGTTTAAAGGCTAAAGTCACTGAATATCAAGGCTTAACGGAACTGACTACCGTTGCCGATCATAAACTTTGCGTTGCAGGACAAGCTTTGCCGAGTGCCGCGGTAGTAACTTTACCCGTCAACTCAAGCGATGATTTTGAGCCCTTTGAAGGCATGCGCGTACGCTTTAGCCAAGATCTGGTCGTGAACGAAGTCTACAATTTGGGCCGCTATGGTGAAATTTCACTCGGTAGCAGCCGTCACTTTATTGGGACACAAGTCGCTGCGCCAGGTGCCGATGCTTTAGCCGTCACGGCGGCCAATCTCAAAGACAGTATTTTACTCGACGATGGCTTAACGGCGCAGAACCCTGATCCGGTTATTTTCCCTGCGCCAGGTTTAAGCGCATCGAACACTGTGCGTGTGGGTGATAAAGCCACGAGCCTTACTGGTGTTATGCACTATGGCTTTAATCTTTATCGCATTATGCCGACTGAGCCCGTTAATTTTGTAGCGGAAAATCCTCGCCCACAATCACCAGTGCTTGCTGAAGGCGGCAACCTGAAAGTCGCCAGCTTTAACGTACTGAACTACTTTAATGGCGATGGACAGGGCGGTGGTTTCCCCACTGCGCGTGGTGCCAATACCCTGAGTGAGTTTGAGCGTCAAAAAGCGAAGATTGTCAGCGCTATGGTGGGGATCAGTGCCGATGTGTTTGGTCTGATGGAAATCGAGAACGATGGCTTTGGCGCCAACTCGGCGATTGCCGATCTCGTGGCGGGCCTCAATGCCGCCGTGGGTGAAAATCGCTATGCTTATGTTATTCCAAAGGTCAATGGCAGCAGCTTAAGTGCGATAGGTACGGATGCGATTACCGTCGGTTTAATTTATCGCAGTGACAAAGTGAGCCCTCAGGGGGATGCGCGTATTTTATCAAGCGCTAACTCTCCCTTAGATGACGCCGCGCAGCCGCTGTTCGACGACAGCAAAAATCGCCCTATGTTGACTCAAGCCTTCGCGCTAAACGGCAGTGAGGAAAGCGTGGTGGTTGCTGTTAATCACTTGAAATCTAAAGGCAGTGAGTGTGCTGGCGATCCAGATATGAACGATGGTCAAGGCAACTGCAATATTACCCGTAGTCGTGCAGCAACGGCGGCAGGGCAGTGGATTGCCGCGCAGTATCCTGAGCAAGGTGTACTGCTGATTGGTGACTTAAACTCCTACGCCAAGGAAGACCCGCTGATGGCATTGGCTAACGCTGGCTTTAGTGAGTTGTTCGCCAAACTTGAAAAAGCTAATCCTTATTCCTATGTATTCTCGGGTGAATCGGGACAGTTAGACCATGCGCTCGCGAATGCTGCGTTAGTGGATAAAGTCCTAGATGTGACTGAGTGGCATATCAATACCGACGAACCACGTGTGTTAGATTACAACGAAGAGTTTAAGACCCCTGCGCAGGTGCAAGACTTGTACGCTAGTGATGCTTATCGATCATCTGACCATGATCCTGTGGTGATTTCACTCCTGCTCGAAGCGGAAAACGTAGCTCCTGAAGCCAGCTTCACTCAGCTTGTGAATGGTGCGAGTGTGCAACTGACTTCAACCTCCATTGATAGCGACGGCCAAATTGTCTCTATTGAGTGGGACTTTGGCGATAATAGTCAAGGTATTGGAGAGGCGGTATCACACACTTATGCGCAAAGTGGTGATTATCTAGTGACGTTAACCGTAACGGACAATGACGGCTTAAGCCATAGCAGCTCGCAAATGGTGTCAGTGGTGGTTGAAAATGTGAAGAAACCACCCGTTGCCCAAATTCAGCGCATCAATCTATGGCTGGTCGATATGTTTATTTCGACTAGCTATGACACCGATGGGGTTATTAAGCAGCATAAGTGGAAGTTTGATAATGGCACCCGCGCCAATGGTCCTGTAGTACTGCGTCTGGCGCGCCGCGGAGAGCATACCGTCGAATTAACCGTTAAAGACAATGATAAATTAACGGATACGACAACACTGACATACCGTTAAGCGTTAGCCTCTTTCTTTAAATATCAAAAGCCTGCTGTTGCAGGCTTTTTACTTTGATTCACTTACTTAATTCATCACTTACTTAATTGACTATATTAACTGGCTATATTAACGGACTATAGCGTGCTTGAAATTCAAGCTAAGTCGCTGTAAGTACATCCTCGCTTAAGCTAAGATGACGCCACTTATGGATTTTTACTCACAGGGAGCACACTCATCGCAATGAATGCAGACACCTTGGCGTACCTCAATCAGTATCAATTAACCTCAGTGATGAACCTTACTAAATGGCGTAAGCTTGAGCAGGCACTCCATGAGGCACCAGAGTTTGTGCCCCATGTGCGTTATATGCTGCTGGAGGATGAAGGGCCAACCCCAGGTTTTACGCCAGTGTGGTGGGACGAGTTACTCGCTATTTGCGAGAGGATTGAGTGGCTTGAAATTGATCCGCTGAACAGAGAGCACCGCGGCAGATTGCTGCCGGAAAAGACCACGGATTTTACAGATTATATTGAGGCGCAACTGCATAAGTATCGGCTTCCCTACAGTAAAGAAGCTCAAGGGATCAGGATTTGGGGCTATCTACGCCCCGATGCAACTATGCCTGTATTTGTTATTGCGGCTGGTGGCGAGACGATAAAGGAAGCGTAAGCAAATTCAGACGACAGATAAAAAACGGGGCGCTAATTGATTAGCGCCCCGCTAAGGATTACAGCACGATATAAAGTGGCCAGCCGAGTAGACCGACGAGTCCTTCTTTATGCTCGAATCTTTCTAAACGCTCAGGTGAGGCGTCATTGAGCAGCAGCTCACGGTAGCTTTTTGCAAAATGCAGTGTTCGCAGCAATGCTGGCGCAAAGTTTTTCCCCAAATCTTTACCGATAGTCTCGGCCAGCTCCGCGGGGAGTTCCGCCAAGGCTTTTTGGGTTTGCTGCTCGATATACTCAAGGCTAAACCATTCGTCCTGCAAGCTGATTTTGGCAATGCGCTTTTTCAAATCTTGTCTGACTTTGGCATTATCAAACAACATCCGATACAGCACGGCTTCGGCCAATACGCTCTCTAGATTTAAGAAATCCAAAGGATCGTAGCTGGTTTGGGCATAAAACTGCGCCATTAGCGCCGCAATCGATTGCTGACGTTGGTGCTCGACCAATGCATCCTGATAGGCCTCATATCCAAGCCACTCTTCGGCGTCAGGCGGCGTAGAGACTTGTTCCAGTAGGAATTTATCCACATCACCATAGAGTGATTTGCCATTGACTAGCTTATGTTTGCTCACCACGCTGAGCATGCTCCAGCCCTTTTGGAAGCATTTGACCACGCCGTCGCTGGTGAGCAATAAACGCAATGCCTGTTGTTGATCTTTATTCGATAGTTCCATTAACCCGAGACTAACGACGCCAATCACATCGTGCGCCGCTTGTTCCAGTAAGTGCATCTTGTACTTGTTGTAGAACTTATCTGCCAATTTGAGGCTCATCAAAATGGCTTTAGATTTGATTTGTGCGAGCTGCTCACCGCTAAGGGTGTTGTCTGCTTGGCCTTTAGCCAACACCTTGCTCAGGTATGGGCCTTGGTCTAAATCACGCAGTACCAGTTGCATCTAGGAATCCTTAATCTAAAAAGCTAAACATATCATCCACTTCTGCGTATTCGTCCGTGACTTGGTTTTTCTCTTTGGCTTGGATAACTAATTCATTAACGAATTTGTTAATGATTATTTCCCAGCCAGAGCTTTCGTTACGCAGCAGGTTTTTAATGGCTTTTTCTACATCGGGTGCCAGTTCATGGATTAATGCCATCAGACTACGTGGGTCATCTAGGCTTAAGCTATGGGCTTCTTCGCTGGCGACGCGGTTGTCATAGCCGACGGTATCAGTATCTTCTTCATCGTCAT
Organism: Shewanella sp. Sh95; assembly: GCF_001308045.1. NCBI lineage: Bacteria > Pseudomonadati > Pseudomonadota > Gammaproteobacteria > Alteromonadales > Shewanellaceae > Shewanella > Shewanella sp. Sh95. The sequence continues at coordinate 1,914 of NZ_LGYY01000020.1, read as the reverse complement.
AATAATCGTTGAAGTGGTCTTCATCGTCGTGGCGTTCGCCCAGCATCATCTCGATAAAAGGGATAGACAGATAGAAGAGGCCGGCGGGATCTTCGGCAATGCACTCTAAAATAGCGGTTTGTTTTTCTTCGCTATCTTGAATACGAATTAAATAAGTTAAAAAATCAAAGGTATGCTGAATGAGTTCTTCGGCATTATTTTTGATTTTTTCTTCCCAATACAAAGGTTGCTGACAGACGATGTCGCGAATTTGCTCAGGTGTCATCAGCTCCGACATAATTGACGGGCAGGAGATATCGTGGTGACTGTTGATTTGCGTCAGTGTCACAATATCCATTTTTTCAATGACTTCGACTAATTGCTCATCGTTCATTGTGGTGGCGATGAGTTCGAAACGTTTACTGGCCTGTTTTGGCTCGACATCGGCGAGCTCTTTAATCTCGGCAACGGTTATCTCAATGAGACTGGTGTTCATTAGCGGTCCTCATCATCGTACTGATCGTAATAGCCATCTTCCTCTTCGCCGTCATCATCATCGTCATCGGAATAGTCGGCGTAATCACTGTCTTCATCTTCAAAATCATCGTCAGCACTGCGTTTAGGGGCTGGCGTACTTTTGCCTTGGTTTTCCAATAAGTACAGCACGGCGCAGCTTTCAATCAGTAAATCCTCTGAGTAAGCGCGCACTGCTAGCACTAATGGCAAATCGGCATTGTTAAAGCCGATTGTGACCTTAAACTCATCCCACTCAGGTTGCGTTGCCGTATTGATCCAATGGGCCCATTTGAGCTTGGCATCACTTGGAAATTTGACTCGGCCATACAGTGCAACCGGCAAATACTCGGGTACCGACTCGAGCATTTTAGGATCGGCTTGTAATACTTTTTTGATTTGACTGGTAAATTGTTCCAGTGCCTTGGGGGTATCCGGGTCATCATAGGACTCGATATTGTCGTAGGCATTGGTCTTAAGCTCATTAATGCGTGAGATATTCAGTTTTTTGGCCATGGGCTTGTCTCGAAATAAAGCGCAGAAATAATTTATTCGGCGTAGAAAGTGCGGATTTAACCGCTCGTTAATTCGGCGCTAAAAATAAAATATTAAGGGTAGAACTGATCCCATAATTCACGCATTGCGCCATTCGGATCCGTCACTATCACATTGTTGAAATCTCGGATAAACGCATTTCTAAGCTTCGGATCGGACAAGACTTCATACGCTTTTTTGACGCGTTCAAGTTGCTGTGACGCTTGCTCTTTTTCGTCATCAGAGGCACCTAACAACTTATCAGGATGATACTTGTTTGAGAGCCGACGATAGGCTTTTTTAATGTCGTCTTCTTTGGCGCTAGGTTTGATACCAAGCACACTAAAGTGGTTAATCATATTTGTACCTGCAGGCGATGGATTGGTATCGCAAGATAAAGCTTGAGTGCTGATTATCTGCCAATTTGTGGAATTATGATTAGTCAGCGACGGATCATAGCAGAAATGCGTATTGGGCGGCAAACGACTCTGTTGGCATTTATGACTGAAATCGTGGCATTTATTAGGCTTGATGAAAATCGCCGGCGCTTTTGGAAATGAGATATATAAAGCCGAACAGGGGCAGGGGAAAAGATAAGTAAACTGAGTGAGTTGATGGCTGGTTATTTGGAGGGGATTTGAGCCAACGACCTTCGCCCGTTGTTTATAAGGGGCTGAGCCCGACGGGCGAGTAGTTACAACTGATTGAAACAAATATGGAGCACAAGAAGTGAATTTTAGGCACAAAAAACCAGCTTAATGCTGAAGGATCCCCTCATAAATCAGCCATAGCATAGCCATATTTGAGCAACTGATTGGCGAATAATACCCAGGCCGCCAGCAATTCTTTCTCCGTGATTTGATAATCAGGCCGCCTGAGTACCTCCAA
>NZ_LGYY01000135.1:0-40325 GCF_001308045.1 Shewanella sp. Sh95 | reverse complement strand
TTGGAGGTACTCAGGCGGCCTGATTATCAAATCACGGAGAAAGAATTGCTGGCGGCCTGGGTATTATTCGCCAATCAGTTGCTCAAATATGGCTATGCTATGGCTGATTTATGAGGGGATCCTTCAGTACTAAGTCTCTAATATCCTCTACATCATCAACAAATAAGATGATTTTCTTTTTCCAGTCTATGATGTCATTTTGAATAATGTTTATTTCATCATTCGTTATGGCAACGTTATTAATTAATTTTTCTGCGGGTAATGTGATAGAGAAACAAGACCCAATTCCAACTGTACTATGCATATTAAGTTGTAAAGACATAGCATCAGCTAATTGTTTGCTGATAAATAATCCTAGACCTGTACCGCCATAATCTCTACTGGTACTGGAGTCTGCTTGAGTAAATGCATTAAATAAACTCGATGCTTGTTCAGATGAAATACCAATGCCGTTGTCGATAATTGCAATATATAACTCATTTTTATCTGTTATGTTCGCAACTAATTTTATAGTACCGTTTTGCGTGAACTTTACTGCGTTACTAATAAAATTGAGTAATATCTGCTTAAGTCTATAAGGGTCTGTTTTTATATATTTAATATTTGATAGATTAATGTCTAACTGAGTGGTTAAATTTTTCGAATGTGCTAAAATAGTTAATGCATCACTTAAGCTGTTTAAAAGCGGTTCAATAGCAACCGATTGCTCAGCTATAGTCATTTTTCCTTCATCAATTTTAGCCGCGTCTAAAATGTCATTAATTATACTTTGAAGGTGAGATATATTTTGTTCAATTTTGCAAAGAGCAGTATGTACTTCACCATGGGTAATGGGTAAAATTTGTTCAGTGAAACCTTTAATTATCGTTATTGGAGTACGAATTTCATGGCTCATATTAGCAAGGAATCTAGTTTTAATTGCTGCTAGATGATTTGCTTTATCGCGCTCTTCTTCAAATTCTCTTGTTCGTTTTTCAACTCTTTCTTCTAACTCTTCATTAAGAAGTCTTACCTCATTCATTGATGATATTGTTGCGTTGTGAGCACCAGTTACTCGTCGTTGCATATTTATAAAGCTATGCGCTAAAGTGTCAATTTCAAGCGCCGATTGAGTAAGATTAAATGCTTTGCTATTTAAGGTTTTGCCATCCCATTGTTGAGTGTAATCTACCAATTGCTCCAATGCCTGTGTGTAGTTTTTTACAAATCTTTTTGATAGTCTAACAGATGTTTCTAATATTGTAGTGATTAAGGCTAGAGCAAGAAAAAAATAAATTGAAAGTTTTATGAAGAGATCGTTCGTGTCAATGAAAAAATATAACTCCCAACCAGTTAAACCTATTTTTTCATTGATGATAAAGTGATGCGCATCTTTGCTAAATGTAATAGGATTAAGTGGGTTGAATATACTTTTTCTTAAAAATGTTTCTTTCATCGGCTCGCTATCTTTAGGTCGAGTCCAGACACTGCCGATATCACCACTTACATTGTTTCCCCATACTTTTCTTCCTGATTTATCTATGAGTATACGATGTGAAATACTATCATTATGTTTATCAAATAATGTCAGTAATGAATTAAGTTTTATTGCTAATTGTAGAACACCATCAAATTTATTTTCTCTTATTATAGGTGTGCTTACAGCAAATAATTGATCATCTCCGAGTGATCTTCCTTTGAAGGTATCACTTATAAAAGACGTTTTTGTTTGTTTTACCAAATAAAAATAGGGACGGTCTGCAACGCTCAAGTTGCCGATGTTGTTTGTGTTTGCATCAACTTTGTAGAAATCTCTAACAATACCATTATTATCTGTTACAAGTGAAGATATAAATTCTGGAGATTGTTCCACAAGAAGTTTTAAAGTGTTTTTGGTAACTTGTTTTTCTGTTGTATTAACAATAGTTTCAATCTTTACGATGTAATCTTTTAGTTTTAACTCAATATTGTCCTTAAGAGAGTTAACTTCATTTTGATAATGAACCATTTGTTTCACAAGCTCTAAACTCGTTAGTCCATTGAGACCAAGTGTAATCAGTAATGTTGCAGGGATTGCTGTGTATAATCCGACTCTAAAAGATAGTTGATGTTGCAATGACTGTTTTCTTAATTGCTCATTATTAACATATAATGCAAGGAGTAAACGTGCAGCTTTTATACTCCAAATAAATAATGCCGTTGATAAAGAGCAATATATAATCAAGAAGGATAAATTATCCTTTATAGCTTCCAGTGAAAAAATTTTTATAACGAGAATAGCGGCTAAAAAATAAATCACAGAAATTTGCGTTGTGTTTGAGCTATTTTTTTTAATATAAATATTAAATAATACGACTTGTATAAGGCTTAGTATTATAGCAATAAAAGAGGGGAGTGGAGATGCAACAAAAACAAAACATACTAACGCCCACAAGGGACCTAAACGTGCTAGAATCAATAAAGCTGCAACATTGCCTATATTGAGAGGTACTGCAATTGGAACGGTTACAACTGATAAATTGGCAACCAATCCAATGATAATACAATATAATGAGAATAATATTCGATGTTTCTTAATGGATTTATTATGTCTTCTAATTATTGCTAGCATGGCTAGACTCCGGTAGACCTATAACAAATTTTGTACCCGAAGGCCCTGTGTAGTCAAGAGTAATAAATCCATTGTGTTGCTCTACTATAGCTCTTGATATTGATAGCCCTAACCCAGTACCTTCACCAATTTCTTTTGTTGTAAAAAAAAGTTCAAAGATATGTGGTATATCAGTCTCATGTATACCGTTCCCATTATCCTTTATTTCAATGTTTATCCAATGATTTATCTTCGTGATATCTATTTCAATTAATCCTTTTTGATGTTTTATTGAATAATAGGAGTTGTTAATAATATTTAATATTACTTGACTTAGTTGTGTTGTGTTTCCTTTGACTAATGCACTTTCTAAATGATGAGTTAAATTTATTTTTATGTGTTTTTTTAGATTGACTTTAGCTATCTTTACCGTATCTTCAACAAGCTTTACTATGTTTGTAGTTGATATGGTTTGTTCATCTGGATGTGAGAAGTTACGTAGGTTTTTAATAATATCTCTCGCACGTCTAGCACCTTCTTGACTTTCATTAATTAATTCAATGCTGTCTTTTAATATAAAGTCAAGCTTATATTTTTTTACGGACTTATTAATTTCTGGATATGTATTGTTTACTTCTTTTATGAATGAGTTGATATCTTTTAAGTACACGTCAAGCGTGTTCAAGTTACTATAAATAAATCCTAGTGGGTTATTTAATTCGTGGGCAACACCGGCTGCAAGTTGACCAATTGCCGCTAATTTTCCTTGTTTCGCTAAACTGTTTTCAATTCTTTTTTGTTGTGCTAATAAACTTTCGCGTTCAGCTGCAATATGGTGATAGTCTCTCAATGTGAGTGTGTTTGCGATAAAACTACAGTAGTTTGATATGATAGATTGTTCTCCAGAGTTAAAGCTATAGGGCTCTTTTTTTAGCAAGATGATGGCATAATCACTGTTGTTAAATTTTACAGGCTGAATTAATGCTGATGTCGCTTGGGGCAATAGGCGTTTTAGTGTACTTGACCAATTAGAGGTAGAGTCTAAATTGATCACTGTTGTTTCTCTAAATTCAAATTTTACAGTTTTAGTATTTTCGAATGTAATGTGTTTTCCAATTAGTTCCTCATGTGTGCATGCTAAAATACTCTGTTCAGTACTTTCTGGGTTGCAAGTTACGATTAATTGAAGATCAGGTTTTAACTCCTGTTTGACTAGTGAAAATAAGACGCTAAAGGGCATAGCTTGGTCTATGTTTTCCGTCAAAGCTTGCATCGATTTTGAAATTAAATTATTGAGTATTTTAAACTCTAATAATTCCTGATTTTCTGCTCTTAATTGTATCAGCAATTGCTGTTGGTCATTTTTATTCATTCAATAGTCCAAATTGCACAGCTAACTTTATAAGAGTATTAGTCGTTTTGACACAGTTGATATGGAGCACGTATGTCAACGTTACAAATGCTAATGGAAGGGATGAAAGTTAGCTTTGTATCAACACTGAGTATAGCTTCGTTTAGCTTGCCAATAATCACCGCAATGGTCATAGGGATGATAACTGCTGAATATTTGTCGGACTTTTAACATCACAGCGTGGGCATTTTACATGTATTCAGTGAGTCATATATTTAAGTCATCCCATTGATCTATAATGTTTTAAGCTTTAGTTTGTTTCTATTTCAACTAACAATTGCTCCTTATGTTTTAGCTGATACTTTGATAATTTATCAAGTGAAGCAGAGGTTAGTATATGTCCTTCAGGCAACAGCAGTATGTGCTTAAGATTGTATAAGTTTTGCTTTAATTTCATACCGGCTTTGAGTGCACTCACTTGTAGTCCTCTTCTAGCTTTGTTTGCTATGTCTACTTCTTCGGAAGTGACTAAAATTGACAAAGCGTTGACTATCACTGGGTCATAATAACTGCCCTGGCGTAGTTTTATTGCGTCAAAGCCGTCAGCCATGCTTTTTTTATTACCATCGTATCGGCCTTCAACATGCAGCCAAAAATCTCTTGCTACTGCCAATATTCGTGACCCAAGAGGGATGTCTACGCCTGCTTTTTGAGCGGGTTCACCTCCGCCATTAAAGCGCTCTAATTGATTGACGATGATGAGTGACATTTCGCTTAAATGTATCGCGGGCAGTAAGATCTCTTCGGCATGTAATGGATGTTCATTAAATAAACGACGTTCACGATCATAGAGGTCGGTATATGCCGTTTCAGCTATTTTGGTGGGGAGCGCGATTTTACCGATTTCTGAAAATAAGCCCGCTTTTGTTATCGTAACTATCTGTTCTGCAGGCAATTGCAATGCATTTGCAAGATATTCGCAGGTGGCGCTGATTTTACGGGCCAGTTCGCCACTGAGCGGTGGATAACTCACGATGATATTGTAGAGTACCTCTAAGGTAGCAGCTTCATCTTTTTGTCGTTCACTTGCTAAGTTTTTGAATTTTAATAGTGTTTGCTTAAGTTGTTCTGTACGTTTTTGAACGGTTTCCTCAAGGGAGTTATTGAGTTCTTTTAACTGTTTGTTTTGTGCGGCTACCTTGGCAGTAAGTTGTTTGTTTTGACGAATTAAGTGGTACATTGCTAATCCTTCGTCAACCACAGTTAATAGTTCTTGATTATCCCAAGGTTTTTGAACATATCTGTGGATTTTTCCAAGATTGATTGCAGAGACCGTCGAGGCAAGATCAGCATAACCGGTCATTAAAATGCGGTAAGCGTCTGGTTGTAATACCGCCGCTTTAGCTAAAAATTCTGCCCCCGTCATATTCGGCATGCGCATATCGGTGATAATGACATTGATTCTATGCTGCTTCATTAACTCTAAAGCTTGGCTCCCGCTATCAGCCAATAAAAGCTGCAGCTCCTTACCGATAAAAAGCCGCTGTAGCGATTTTAGAATACTGGCTTCATCGTCTACACACAAAATCAATGGCAGAGTGCTTTCAGATGGGGTTGGCATTAAGTCACCTATCGCATTTGTCCTATTTGTCTTATAGATTAAAATTATGCTATAAGTGTTAACTAAGCAAGAATAATCATGGGTACGAGAGCATGAAAACGCTCAAGCCAAGCGATATTGCTCAATATTGCGATGTTCATCAACGCACAGTGAGTCGCTGGATCGCTAAAGGTCAATTAAAAGGTCACAAATTACCTGGACGGGGTAATTATCGAGTCTTGGTTGATGACTTCATTAGTTTTCTACATCAACAAAACATGCCAATGCCAGAAGCCTTTTTAGCCTCAAATAATAATGAGTTAATGGCTGATAAAAAGTCTATTCTTATCATTGATGATGAATTATCGATGCGAAATGCACTCAGGCGGGCACTCCATTCAACACCCTTTGCAATTTTATCGGCACAGGATGGTTTTCAGGCTGGGGTGAAAATTATTGCTGAAAAGCCAGATTTAATTCTTCTTGACCTGTCCTTACCTGGGTTGAATGGTTTTGAAGTTATCCAATTTATTCGAGAGCGACCAGAGTTAGCAAATATTAAAATTTTAGTATTATCAGGGCTTTCACCTAAAGAGTTAGCAGAGTCGATTAGATTAGGTGCGGATGATGCGATAGCAAAACCTTTTGATAATCATGATCTATTGGACAGAGTAAATATGCTCTTAAGCTAGAGGCCACAATGGATAACTCTTTACTACTAGTCGATGACGATGTTGGCATTTTAAAGGCCCTAAAACGCTTATTAACTCGTTCTGGCTATTCGGTAAAGACAGCTCAAAGTGGAGAAGAAGCGTTAAACCTATTACTCACTTATGATTGTAAAGTTGTTTTGACCGATTTTAGAATGCCCTATATGGATGGAGGGCTGTTACTTTCTAAAATCAAACGCTTATATCCTGAAGTCGTCGGGCTTGTCATTAGTGGTTATTCAGATTTTGAGTCGGTGAAGTCATTACTTAATGCGGGTAGTGCGTATCGTTTTCTGCAAAAACCTTGGGAAGATAACGAGTTACTTGATGAAATAGCGAATGCATTTACGCATCACAACAAACAGATTTTTCAACGCCAATCCCAAAAAATGTTGTTGGCTAGTTCCGATGCCTTACTCGAGATATCCCCATCTAATCAAATTGTGCATGCTAATATTGCGGCGACAAAGCTCTTGGGTTCAACCTTGGTCGAGGGACGTTTGCTTGATGAGTTTTTGGTTGAAACAGATAGGTTAACCTTGCAGGAACAGACATTAGCAATCGGTCAGAGTGTATCTATTAGGTTATTGAATCACACTGAATTAGAAGTGAGTTGTCGTTTAGCTGGTCCTTCTGGGGTAGTTTTGTGTTTAAATCCCGTGACTGATGGTGAGTTGCTAAACACGGCATTTGAACTTCCTTCGCTGCTTAATTATCAGCAGCTTATATCGGTGATAACACAATATCTCAATTCTCGCAGAGCTATGGTTCTCGTTGTTATCAAGATCAAAAGTTTTGAACTCTGGAGCCGCATGATTGGTTATTCAGAAGCGCAGCGGACTATCGAGCATATTGCATTACAGCTACTTAATTCCACTGGTACGGCAGGGGAGCTTGCACTACTAGCTAATGAACAATTTGTGCTTTGTTTACCTGATATTACCTCCGAGATGGACGCTTTACAGAAGGCCGCTTCAATTATTGACCCCGTGACTGGTAAAGCTAATTTGACCTCATCTAAGTTGGATTATGCTGTCAGTTACTGTCTTATACCCGACGATGGTGATGAGCCTCGATCCGTTCTGAATAATTTATTACTGGGTAATCTGATGATGGCAGAAGACTCCGTCCGGATGTTTATGCGTTATGATCAGCAAGCTATTGAACGAAAAAAACACCAGATCTCATTAAATCAGGCGTTATTTCATGCGGTGCAACAGCGTCAACTTTTTCTGCATTTTCAGCCAAAATTTGATTTTGCCAAATATAATTTGTCCGGCTGTGAAGCCCTCATTCGGTGGCAGCACCCCGAATTTGGGATGGTTTCACCTGCGTTATTTATTCCTTTAGCAGAGCAACATGGCCAAATGGTGGATATTGGCTATTGGGTGCTCAAAACGGCCTTTATTACTGCGGCTAGATGGCAGAGTGAAGGCATTCAATTTGGAAAAATGGCAATTAATATATCTGGTCGACAGTTAACTGAGCCTGATTTTATTCACTGGATAAAGCATCATATTCAGCTGACAGGCGTTTCACCTACAGATTTAGAATTTGAATTAACCGAAACTTTTTTGCTTAATAACCTTGAAGATTGTGCGATCACCCTTAAGGCGATTGCTGAACTCGGTATCAGTATTGCGATAGATGATTTTGGTACCGGTTATTCATCTTTGAGTTACTTGAGTAAACTGCCTATTAATGTACTAAAAATTGACCGTTCACTTGTGCTCGATATTGAAAGTAATTTGAATACTGAAAGTTTAGTGGCTAATGTGGTCAGGTTAGCACATGATCTGAACATGAAAGTGGTTGTCGAGGGTATTGAAACATTGGACCAACTCAATATTGTCAAATCCTTAGGTTGTGATGTAGTGCAAGGATACTGCATTTCTAAACCGCAATCTGAAGAGGAGTATTTAGCGCTATTGGCTTCTTTTGAAAGTCTTTCAGCCACAATGGCTTAGGAGAGAGTTATGTTTAATGTACTCTTTGTTGATGATGACAGTTTTATGCTTAGAGCTCTCTTACGGCTAGCGAAAAGACTGAGACCTGACTGGCAGTTTTGGACTGAGGAGGATGGCCTAAACTGGGCAAAATCTATAGCTAATGATGTTAATGTCGATCTTATAATCTGCGATTATTTAATGCCTGATGTTAATGGCGATAGGGTACTCGTTGAGGTTTCAAAACATTATCCCCAGGCAATTAGAGCGTTACTTACAGGTGACACGACAGAGGAAGTAGTATGCAAAGCGGGCAAAACGGCTCATTTTGTATTGAGTAAACCCTTCAATGAACAGGATATTGTACAACTTCTGACCTCTGTGGAACGGGTTCATAAATTGCCATTCTCCCAAGACGTTAGAGCAATGTTGGGCGCAAGTGCTTTATTACTGCCACTGCCAGACATAGTACAACAGGTCCGCAAAGTGCTTCTAAATCAGCAATCCGAAGCCGCCGATATTGTTGATCTTATTGCCCACGAACCAATTATTACCGCCAAATTATTACAACTCGCAAACTCCGCGTTTTTGGGTTTTAGCCGCACAACACTGTCAATTGAAGAGGCTATCAAACGCTTAGGGGTGGATTTAACTAGCGCGATTATTAGTTCTATCGCCATTGAGCAATCGGCGACGTCGATTATTGATAAGTCTGCGCAGAGTAGAATTAACGAACATGCGTATCAGTTAGCGCTTAACGCTCAAAAAATCGCTAAAGCACTTAATTTACAAAAGAGTTTACAAGAAGAGCTATTTATTGCGGCTTTGATGTCGTCAATAGGTGAGTTGATTTTGGCATCTCGTATTTGGCAAGATTCGTTTGCGACTCAGTTTACGGAGTGGCCAGTGAGAAAACTCATCGTCTCTATATCAGCCTATCTTTTAACGCTTTGGGGGTATAGCGAATCCTTATGTGACAACATTTTATCCAGCGCAGAGCCAGAGGTGAGTAATGTTGAACATAATCTAGCCTTATTATTATGCTTAGCACACTATGCCACTAAATATCACGGCAGAATCCCCGATGAAATATTGAATAAGCTACCCGATGAGCAAATAAAACTAAAATTAGCTAATCTCTAACTCAAGATACATTTGTGGGCATTTAGATCTTACATATTTATTCGATCACTAACTTATCCCAACTTGCTGAATAGACTGCAACTTTATTCTCTGTCGCTTTCGTGTTCTTATATAGCAATGTAACCCTTCGAACTCCCTTGGTATGCGAATAAAGTTGAATATCATCTAACTTATTTGCATCACTAGAGCGTGCTTTTTACTGCTATTGTTATCATTAACCGTTTATTTTCCTGAATGAAAAAGCGTGTTAGGTTAAATCCACAATCGCATGCCTCACCTAACGAAAGGATGTTTTATGGTTGAAAAAATCACTGGGATGCTAGCACTCATCGGCGTGCTTTCGCTTTTTTGTCAATGGCTTGGTTGGAAGTTGAGATTACCAGCAATTTTACCGCTACTACTCTGTGGTTTATTACTAGGTCCAGCATTTGGAGTGTTAAATCCCGATGCAATATTTGGGGATTTACTGTTTCCGATTATTTCCCTAGGCGTTGCCGTGATCCTGTTTGAGGGCGCATTAACCCTCAATTTTAAAGAGATTAAAGATCATGGCCGCATGGTGACTCACTTAGTGAGTATCGGCATGGTGATCACCTGGGGCTGTATCAGTACCGCCACTTTTTATCTGCTGGATTTTAGTTGGGAAGTCGCACTGCTATTTGGTGCGTTGGTGGTGGTCACGGGGCCAACTGTGATAGTACCAATGCTGCGCAGCGTTAGGCCAAAGTCGCAGCTCGCGAGTATTTTACGCTGGGAAGGGATTGTGATTGACCCAATTGGCGCGCTGCTAGCGGTATTAGTGTTTGAATATATTACGGTATCTGGCAATCAAACTAGCCATGTACTCTATGCACTAGGTTCTATGCTCACACTTGGCTTAGGCTTAGGCGCTGCATCGGGTTACTTAATTGGTCAAGTGATCCGCCACAATTTGTTGCCACACTATTTACGTAATACCGCAGTATTAACCCTCATGCTGGGGATTTTCGTCGGCTCAAATTTGTTGCAGGAAGAATCGGGATTGCTCACCGTGACTGTGATGGGCATTTGGCTGGCGAATATGCGCGGCGTGGATATTGCTGAAATCCTTGAATTTAAAGAAACACTGACAGTACTGCTGATCTCCGCATTATTTATTCTGTTAGCAGCGAGACTAGACTCGAATGCTATGTTGGATTTAGGCTGGGGCGGTATTGGTGTACTCGCTGTGACCATGCTGATCGCACGGCCAGTTAGTATTTGGGTATCTGGCATAGGCACGTCATTATCAAAGGCCGATAAGTGGTTCCTATGTTGGATTGCTCCGCGGGGGATTGTGGCGGCGGCCGTGTCTTCATTATTCGCCATTAAGTTAGAGGCAAACAATGTACAGGGCGCCGAAGCCATTGTACCTTTAGTGTTTTTAATCATTATCGGCACAGTGGTGATCCAAAGCCTAACCGCGGGCCGCTGGGCGAAATACCTTGGGGTTACGTCGGGTTCGGCGCAAGGATTATTAATTTTTGGTGCCTCCAAGTTTTCCCGCGAGCTGGCAAAAATCTTAAAAAGCAAAGATGTCAAAGTGCTGCTGGCCGACAGCAACTGGGATAATATTCGTCTTGCGCGGATGGATAATATTCCGGTCTATTTTGGTAACCCTGCCTCGGAACATGCTGAAACCTATATGGATCTAACAGGGATTGGCCGCGTGCTGATCATGTCGCCTTATAAGCAGTTAAACCCGCTGGTGACCTTTTATTTTCAAGATGTATTAGGCGCTAAAAAGGTTTTTGGCCTTAATAATGCCGAGCAGGGCAGCGCGCGCCATCAATTATCTGAGACTTACAAACAGCGGCTATGTTTGTTTGGTGATACGGTTTCCTATGCCAAAATCGCTAGTCAAATGTCGAAAGGGGCGCAACTTAAAGTCACTAACTTAACTGAAAACTTCACTTTCGAGCATTTCCGCAAACGTTATGGTGAAACGGCATTGCCGTTAGTGTATCTGACCAAAGAAGGTAAAGTTGTGATTGTGTCAGGCAATAACAACCAATTCCCCAACGGCATTGAGTTGATTAGTTTATTGCCCGTTGAAGCCCTTGAAGAAGCGAAAATCCAACAGGCGATTGCAGAGCAAGAGGCGATCGCTGCACAGGCCAAAGCGGCGGAAGAAGCTGCCCTTGCGAAAGCCAAGGCCGAGGAGAACGCTGAAGCTGAACGTCAACGACTTGAGCTGCAAGCGCAAATCAAGGCGGCGGAACAAACGCAACCTGAGGTTGAAGTTCAAGAAAGCATTAATACATCTGATGAAACTCTAGCTAAGGGATAAGCCCGTTAAGTGAGACGAAAATAAAAAAGGCACTAGATTGTAGTGCCTTTTGTTTATTTTGATGGGCTTATTTAGTACAGCTTAGCTAGTAGAGCTTAGCGATTAAGCGGCGCGTTCCTGTGACGTCGTTGCAACGACTTCAGGGCGCAGTTCGGCTGGGTCAAAGTCATCCACATTGATAGACTTCATACGGCCGATTTCGGCACGTTCCAACAGTTGTACTTCGCTGTCGCTTAGTACGCCTAAGGCTTTACCTTCAGCAGCAACTTTATCTAACCACATGAAAGGTAAACGTTTGCCACTGGCTTTACAGACTTTGTCGAATAAAGGTTCGGCGGCCAGAATATCCTTCAGCGTTTGCTCTTGGATACCCACAGCATTGTGCTCAGAGTTAGTCCAGAACTGACCTTTACCTAAACGATCACGGCTTTCACAAGGCGTTTGCATGATCTTAGCCACTTTATGGTCTAACACATCGCTTGGACGTTTCAGTGGACGACCAAATGGGAACATGATGGCGCGTAATACGCCGCCCAGACCCATAGGGAAGTTATCCAGTAAATCGTCTAATGAAGCCTGTAACTTGTACAGAGCATCTTCAACCGCCCATTGTACCAGTGGTAGATCGTCTGTTTGACGGCCTTCATCTTGGTAACGTTTTAAGGTTGCAGAGGCGAGGTATAATTGGCTTAACAGATCGCCTAAGCGGGCAGAAATACGCTCTTTACGTTTTAAGTTACCGCCTAAAGTTGCCATCGCTAAGTCTGATAGCAGGGCAAGGTTAGCACTGAAACGGTTCATATGTTGATAATAACGCTTGGTTTTATCTGAGTAAGGCGCGTTAGAGAAACGGCTTGATGTCAGACCTAACCAGAAGCTACGGACAAAGTTACTGGTCGCAAAACCAATGTGACCGAAGATGGCCGCATCGAAGTTGGCTAAGCCTTGGCCAGACTCAGTATCAAACGCTGACTCCATTTCGGCTAACACGTACGGATGGCAACGAATTGCACCTTGACCATAGATGATCATCGAACGTGTCAGGATGTTTGCGCCTTCAACGGTAATCGCAATCGGAGCCGCTTGATAGCCACGGCCTAAGTAGTTGTTAGGGCCTAAGCACACACCTTTACCACCGTGGATGTCCATGGCGTCGATAACGCATTTCTGCATCCGATCAGTCAGGTGATATTTCACTATAGCCGAGATAACTGAAGGTTTTTCACCTAAGTCGATACCTGTGGTGGTTAATGAGGTCACGGCATCCATCAGGTAGGCGTTACCACCGATGCGTGCCATTGGCTCTTCAATCCCTTCCAACTTACCAATAGGCAGTTTGAATTGACGACGAATACGCGCATAGGCACCAGTTGCTAACGCTGCGGTTTTGACGCCACCGGCAGAGTTTGATGGCAGGGTGATACCACGGCCAACAGATAAACACTCAACCAGCATACGCCAGCCTTGGCCAGCCATTTTCGGACCACCGATGATAAAGCTTAATGGTACGAATACGTCTTTACCGCGAGTAGGACCGTTTTGGAACATACAGTTCAGCGGGAAGTGACGACGACCCGTTTCAACGCCTTCAACGTCTGTAGGAATAAGCGCGCAGGTAATGCCCAGCTCTTCTTTATCGCCTAACAGGTGATCAGGGTCACGCAGTTTAAAGGCTAAGCCTAATACAGTCGCAACAGGTGCGAGGGTGATATAACGCTTGTTCCAGGTTAAGCGCATACCTAAGACTTCTTCGCCTTCCCATTGGCCTTTACACACGATACCAAAGTCAGGGATAGAACCCGCATCGCTACCAGCCTCTGGGCTTGTCAGTGCGAAACATGGCACTTCTAGCCCTTTGGCTAAACGTGGCAGGTAATAGTTTTGCTGCTCTGGCGTACCATAGTGTTGTAACAGTTCGCCAGGGCCTAAGGAGTTAGGCACACCTACAGTGGATGCCAGCTCGCTGCTTAAACCCGCAAGCTTTTGCAGTACGCGTGATTGGGCGTAGGCTGAATACTCTAAACCGCCGTACTTTTTCTTAATGATCATGGCGAAGAAACCGTGATCTTTCAGGTATTGCCATACTTCAGCAGGCAAATCAGCAAGTTGGTGTGATACTTGGTGTTGATTCACCATGCGGCACACTTCTTCAACTGGACCGTCTAAGAAGGCTTGCTCATCGGCACTTAAACGAGCAACAGGGTAGTTGTGGAGTTTTTTCCAGTTTGGGTTACCCGCAAACAGATCGGCTTCCCACCAAGTGGTACCAGCTTCAATCGCTTCTTTTTCGGTTGAAGACATTTCGGGCATGATGCCACGGTACATCTTCATCAGTGGGCGACTGATAACATTTTGTCTAAATGCACTGATATTGAGGGGCAGCGCGATCACCAGGAAGATAATCCAAGAGATAGGGCCGACAACATCGAGTGTCCATCCGGCTGTCATCACAACAGCGGCTGCAATAGTGGCAGTGAGCAAAGATACCCGAAGGTAAGCTAGGGCTCCTAGCACTAAGATCATGGCGATGATCCAAAGTAGGGTAGTCACTGTAATTTCTCCTTAAGTATGACCGAGTGCCAATCACAGGTCATAACGAGTTTTGTTGATTGCGATCACAATTATAGTTTGTGGTCTGACCTGTGTCGCATAAAAGTTAAACCTAAGGCAGTTTTAATACAAGTATTTTTCAAACAATTGTTTAAATTTTTTGTCACCTTTGATCATTCCACAAATGTCATCAACTAGTTACAATGCAAAACTGTGGATATTTGGATAGAGAAAGGCGATAAACATGTGTGAGTTACTGGCGATGAGCGCCAATGTGCCGACCGATATTGTTTTTAGTTTTACGGGTTTAGCACAGCGTGGTGGCGTCACTGGGCCCCATGTTGACGGTTGGGGGATAACTTTCTATGAGGGCCGTGGCAGCAGAACTTTTAAAGATGCTTGCCCGAGTAGTGAGTCGCACATTGCAAAATTGATCAAATCCTATCCGATTAAAAGCGAGGTGGTGATAAGCCATATTCGTCAGGCCAATCGCGGCTGTGTTTCCCTTGAAAATACTCACCCATTCACCCGTGAGTTGTGGGGCCGTTATTGGACCTATGCTCATAATGGTCAGTTAAGCGATTATCAGGCGAAGTTTCAGGTGTCTCGTTATCAGAGTGTTGGTGATACCGACAGCGAGCTGGCTTTTTGCTGGATATTGGAGCAAATCGCGGCCAAGTTTGGTGATCGTCGGCCTGAAGATATGCAAGCGGTGTTTCGATTTGTGGCAACGCTAGCCGAACAAATCCGTGCGCTTGGGGTGTTTAATATGATCCTCAGCGATGGCGAATACTTGATGAGTTATTGCAGTAATAATCTGTGTTACATCACCCGCAGGGCGCCGTTTGGCAAGGCAAAATTAATTGATACCGATGTAGTGATTGATTTTGATAAAGAAACCACGCCACACGATGTCGTGACTGTAATTGCCACTCGGCCGCTAACCGAAAACGAAGACTGGCAGGTGATGCAACCCGGTAATTGGAAGTTGTTCCGATTAGGTGAGCTGCTTATCGATTTGTAATTGGGGCGCTGTCACAGTCAGTCATTGCACTTTGACGGAATTAAATAAGACACAAAAGGCCAAACGGAGTCACTCACGTTTGGCCTTTTATGTTTTGTGCTGTGTTGTTACGGCATCTTAGAAACAGCGCTAAATCCATCTTAAATTGCGATAAATGTGTAACTGGCTTAATTCGCGCCTGTGCCGAGGAGTTTAGGTACTTTCTGCTCCGTCGGAACTTCAATATCAACAGCAGCGGGCACGGCTTCAACTGGCACATCGTCGAAATGATACTTAAGCAGTTTGATATCTAGCTGTTTGCTGCCTTTTTCAAAGTGCGTCAGACGAACGGGGAGGTAGGCTAAATCCGGCGCCATCCAAAAGAAGGTTTGGCGTTTATGATTGTCACGCACTACCTCAATTTTGACTGTATCATAACTGCCGCTTTCAATTGTCATCCGTTCCTTACCAATCACATGGAACTTATACTCATCGAGCTCGTTAGATTTAATCATTTTATAATCAAGCACTTCTTTGCCAACGCTGATATCGAGTCGAAACTGCAGCTGCACCATTAAGGGATCGAAAATATCGCCTTCAAACGGGAATTTACCTTTTTCATCCTTATAACGTGTGTGGATCATGCCCTGTGCTTTAGCAAAGGCGGTTTGTTCGATAAAATTTGGGCCGACGCCTTGGCGCTCATGCAAATAGCGCAGGGGCAATAATTGATTCCCCTCTTGGGCAAACTCACTCAGTACATGGCGCACATCGGTCAGTAATAACAGGCTAAGATCGCTGTCGAAGCGATACTTATAGACGCCATCCTCTATGGCTGGCAGTTGATACTTGGCCTTACCCAGTTCAACATCACCATAATTAACTTGATATTCAGCAGTTTGAGGCGTTAAAGGCGTTGGCGCCGCCATCGCAAATACGCTGTGGGTGAGTGCGAGACTCACGAATAACGTTGGAATTGTGCGCAATTAATGCTCCTTTATATCGCAAACAGAAAGCGTCTAACACTGCTTACCCTATGGCTCAGCTATCAAATTTAAGTGTTTATAACCGAGTTTATATTGGAATAAATAGTTTTTAGATCAATATATTAAATTAGAACGGGATTGACATCACTAAGGTTGCCATATCCGGTTGCCACTCACATTCAGACAAGTTCACTTTGCCACAGTTCACCATTACACCTTCAAGGCGCAATAATTCCATCTGTTCCTGAAAGGAGGCTGAATGTTTTTCGAAGGAAATTTTTCCTTGGCTATTGAGTACTCTATGCCAAGGAAGTGACAAATGTTCGGGAGCCAATTTGAGAGCTCTGGATACATAGCGAGCGCGTCCTGGTAACCCTGCGAAATCGGCGATCTTACCATAACTGCTCACTTTGCCGGGCGGGATCATCGCTACAATCTGCCAAATCTTCGCCATGGGTGATAGGGCATGACTTCGTATCTCTTGTGTATTGTCTAACTCGTCTGGCGTATTAGCCTTATCTTGCTCTAAGTAGCGATAAAGTGGAGACTTATCTTTTGCAAACCGCATGATGATGCCAAGTAAAACATGAACAGATGAGCCAGTGTAGCGTTAAACGAAGGCCAAGTGAAACAGAGGCTAGTTTGAAAAGCCGTAATGTCAATCTAAAAAATCGATTGTAATGATTTTTATTAAACTATTTAGTTTTGAATATTGAGAAAACACAGGAATAGTTCATAATGGCGCCAATTTTTTTGACTCCATAAGAGATGAAACAGGCATGGCTGTACTCGATATTCTGACAATTCCCGATGAACGTCTAAAACGCAAAGCGCAACCCGTAAAAGATATAGAAGCAATTCAGGGATTTATCGATGACTTAATCGAAACCATGTACCACACTGACGATGGTATCGGTCTGGCCTCTACCCAAGTGGGCAGTACAGATGCGGTGATTGTGATCGATTTATCCGAAACCCGTGACCAACCCTTAGTGCTGATTAATCCAGAGATTGTTGAAAAGTCTGGCGAGTATGTGGGTGAAGAAGGCTGTCTTTCAATCCCAGGTTACCGCGCCAAAGTGAGCCGTTTCGAAAAGGTCAAAGTCACCGCCTTAGACAGACAAGGCAAAGCGGTTGAAATCGAAACCGACGACTTTTTAGCCATTGTTTTGCAACATGAAATTGATCATTTACACGGTAAAGTGTTTATCGAGCATTTATCGGCATTGAAGCAACAAATCGCCTTAAAAAAGGTACGTAAATACGCCTAATTTCCCCAATGTCTTGCTCTGTAAAGCCGCACATTAGATTGCGGCTTTGCTGTTTCTAGGCGGCATTACCCGTCGTACTCATGGTGATAAAATTGTTACATTGTTGAATGTTTATCTAGATACACGCAAAACGAGTCTGTTATCAGCATCTATGGGCTAACTACGATGGTAATAACAAAAAATCATCAAAAGCATGTTGTGCCAACAGGTTTGGCACGAAATGGGCACAAATTCAGAAAAACGGCGAATTAGAGGGAAATTGCGGTAAATGTGGATTAAGCAATAGAGGCAAAATCAGACAGAGCCGAAGGGTGGGGCATGTTTGAATGTTTGTGGAAAAACCTAGAACAGGCATGAAGATTTTATCTTCGGCACAAATAAAAGTAAGTATCCCGATGGATATTTATTTTAAATTGCTGTTTTTTAGGGAGTTAAAGTAAAATTTGGTACACCCGAGTGGACTCGAACCACCGACCCCTACCATGTCAAGGTAGTGCTCTAACCAACTGAGCTACGGGTGCACTGTTTACTTTTTAATAAGAAGTCAAAGTTTATACTCTTTGAAGAGAGTGGTACACCCGAGTGGACTCGAACCACCGACCCCTACCATGTCAAGGTAGTGCTCTAACCAACTGAGCTACGGGTGCATTGTATTACTTATATCGAAACCGCTAAACGCATCTCGCTTTCGAACGAGCGCTATATTAGGGGGATAGCGAAAGGCTGGCAAGCAAAAAAACGAATTTTATTGTCAAATGGTGAATTGCTGTGCAACTTGCCCAGTGTTTCAGCAAAGTTACTGATAAAACGGCAAGTTAGGCTTCAAAGGTTGAAAAATTAAAAGAAATTAAACAAAACGGCGAGCTAATGCTCGCCGTTGATTCAGGTTAATTATGTCCTATGTCAATGGTGCACGCTGTCGCCTTCAATCAGACTTAAATGTACGCCATGCTTTTGAATATAACGTAGACGGATAAAAAACAGCAGCGCCGCCGAGGTGAGACCTGCAATCAATCCTGCCCAAAAGCCATGGGCGCCCATGGCGGGTACGATAAAGTCGGTATACGCCAAGGTATAACCTAAGGTCATGCCGATTCCCCAATAGGAAAACAGCGTAATATAAAACGCACTGCGGGTATCCTTATATCCACGTAGTGCACCAGCGGCAACCACTTGGACGGAGTCAGATAGTTGATATAGCGCGGCCATCAACATCAAACTGCCAGCAAGTACCACCACTTCAGGATCGCTGTTATATAACTCGGCGATTTGAAAGCGGAATATCACCGTTAAGATTGCGGTCGATAAGGCCAACGATAGTGCTAACCACAATCCGACTTTAGCCACCACGGCAGAAATATCTGCACGATCGCGGCCAAGGTAGTAGCCAATACGAATCGAGACGGCAATACCAATCGACAGTGGCAACATAAATACAATAGCGGAGAAGTTCAACGCTATCTGATGACTTGCCACCACAGTCGCGCCTAATGGCGCCAGCAGCAGGGCGATAATCGCAAACAGACTTACTTCAAAAAATAACGCCATCGCGATTGGCATGCCGAGCTTGGTCATCTTCTTCATGGTGGTAAAATCGGGGCGATGGAATTGGCTAAAGGGTGCCAATGCGGCAAATTTCTTATGAAACTGCATATAAATCGTCATGGCGATCAACATGGCCCAAAATACCAATGCAGTTGCGACACCGCAGCCAGCGCCGCCCATGGCAGGCACGCCGAAGTGACCATAAATAAAGATATAGTTTGCTGGAATATTTACTGCGAGTCCCACAAAACCGATGATCATAGTCGGTAAGGTATAAGAAATCCCCTCACTGCAACCACGCAATACTTGATAGAGCACAAATGCGGGGGCACCCCATAAAATACCGTCGATATATCCTATGGTTAAGTTGTACAATTGGGGCTCTAAATTCATATGGCTGAGCACGAGTGGCGCGGATGCGAGAAACGCCATTACGCCAAGGCCACCAATTAAGGCTAAGTAGGCGCCTTGAAACGCCAAAGGTTGAATGGCTTTCTGATTATTTGCGCCATTGTGATGGGCAAATAATGGCGTAAAAGCCATCAGTAGCCCCTGTACAAATAGAATTGCGGGCAACCAAAGACTGGTTCCCACGGCAACTGCGGCCATATCGACCGCACTGACGCGACCCGCCATTACCGTGTCGATAAACCCCATCATGGTTTGTGTCACTTGGGCGATCAACACTGGAAGTGCGAGTTGAATTAAGCGTTTGGCCTGAAAGCCTGAATGATTCATAAATACAGCCTTTAACGAATAAGCGAGCAAAAAATGTTTACTGGTATAGTTCAAGCCACCTGTGAGGTGGTTGCAATACATAAGAAAGATGGCCTCAATACCCTTGAGGTAGCGTTTAAACCTGATTTGCATGAGGGACTTGCAATTGGCGCAAGTGTGGCAAATAACGGGGTATGTCTGACGGTGACTCAGGTCGTTGATGATAGGGTATTTTTCGATGTAGTGGAAGAGACCTTAAGATTGACTAACTTGGCAAATTTATCCGTTGGGCAGCGCGTTAACATTGAACGCTCTCTGACTTTTGGTAGCGAAATTGGCGGCCATATCCTATCTGGACACATTCATACCAAGGCAAAAGTCAGTCACATTAGTCACACCGAGCAACATTATGATCTGACCTTAAGCGTCGATCCTAAATGGATGAATTATATTCTCTATAAAGGCTTTGTTGGGGTAAATGGTTGCAGCCTTACCGTTGGCGAGGTGACCGAGAGTACTTTTATGCTGCACTTGATCCCAGAAACTCTTAAGTTGACCAATTTAGGCCAATGTCAGGTTGGTGATGAGTTAAATATCGAAATTGACAGCCAAACCCAAGCCATCGTCGACACCGTCGAGCGTGTGCTGGCTAAACGTTTTAGCGGCCAATCTTAATCAACATGCCTAATAAATTTGCTCGTCGTCCGAGTCAATATATAACTCTATAGTTCGGCGGGCATCATCCACATGTAAACGCAGGTGGATGGGGTTACAACAAATTCGGCAGTCATCGTAATAATCCTGATCGCCGCTGCTGGCATCAATACTAATATGTTGATGGTGTCCGCAGTGGGGGCAGGCAATGACTTTATTCATGATCCTCATGGCGCAACTCCTCGCTAACGAAGGGATGACATTTGTCGCTAAGCCTTCATACTGGCTTTGTTTGAGTATACAAGAATGTGCCGTGGCAGCTTAGATAAAGTCGGTATCAAAATCTCAGTAACTAGATTTTTCCATTCAGCTCAGCGCTTGGTACTTTTTTCACTAAAATTTTCTAGCGTAAGAACCGTCAAGCATGTGCACCAGTATAAGTTAACTCAATCCTTTACAGTCATCAGTTCGACGGGCGCCGTCGGTAATATGCCTTCCTCTATATTGTCACTAATGGCCTGCGATAGTCGTTCTATCTGTAGCAAAAGCTCGGCATGGATATCGGCCTGTAAGCCACTGGTGTCGAATTGTACTGTTTGGCTTTGAACCACTATCGGCTCAGGTTGTGTTTTTGGTATGGGGTTAACAGAGATTGGGTTCTGGGCGACTTGGTTAAGTGCAACCGTCAATAGGATACTCGTGAACATACCAACTCCTTTTGCTTCATTATTTACAGCGATGCGACGGCAACGGTATTTGTTATGGCAAATAACAAAGAATCCCGCGGTCATTTAACGCGCATAGCGTAGGGGCGTTAGATGACAGCCACATGAACGATTGACTGCAATATGATGAATTAATGGCAAACTTCGCGGATTGGTTTAATAAATGAATCGATTTGGGCGCTAAGCCCCGCAATCGGGCCATTTAACTTGCGTGTATTAAAGACGATCCCGTAGAATAACTGCCTGCTACGCAAGGCGGCTAAGACTCCTGTACTGTCTTAACCTCGCGAGCATTACTCTTTTTACTTAATCACCATGTGGCCCTACGTGTGGGTCACCACTGGACAAGGATATTTCATGCCTGTAATTACACTTCCTGATGGTAGCAAACGCGAGTTTGCACATCCCGTATCGACTCTCGATGTTGCCGCTGATATTGGCCCTGGTCTTGCGAAAGCCTGTATCGCTGGTCGCGTGAATGGCGAACTCAAAGACGCTTGCGATCTTATCGAAATCGATGCTGAACTTTCTATTATTACCGCTAAAGACGAAGAAGGTATTGAAATCCTTCGCCATTCTTGTGCGCATTTATTAGGCCATGCAATCAAGCAATTATGGCCACAAACCAAGATGGCGATCGGTCCTGTGATCGATAACGGCTTCTACTACGACATCGATCTTGAGCATAAGCTGACTCAAGAAGATATCGAAGCCCTCGAAAAACGTATGCTTGAACTGGCAAAAACCAACTATGACGTGGTGAAACGCGTTGTAAGCTGGCAAGAAGCCCGTGATACCTTCGCCGCCCGCGGTGAAGAATATAAGATTGCGATTCTGGATGAAAACATCAGCAAAGATGCGACACCTGCTCTGTATCATCACGAAGAATACACTGACATGTGCCGTGGTCCTCACGTGCCAAACATGCGTTTTTGCCAGCATTTTAAATTGATGAGCATTGCCGGCGCCTACTGGCGCGGTAACTCTGAAAACAAGATGCTGCAACGTATTTACGGTACTGCGTGGGCTGACAAAAAAGCCCTGAGTACCTATTTAACTCGCCTTGAAGAAGCGGCTAAACGTGACCACCGCAAGATTGGTAAGCAGCTCGATCTTTACCATATGCAAGAAGAAGCACCCGGCATGGTGTTTTGGCATAACGACGGTTGGAGCATCTTCCTCGAGTTAGAAAGATTCATTCGCCGCAAGTTAAATCAATACACTTACCAAGAAGTGAAAGGTCCGCTCATGATGGACCGCGTGCTTTGGGAGCGTTCAGGTCACTGGGATAAGTACTCAGAAGCCATGTTCACCACCAGCAGTGAAAACCGTGAATATGCGGTTAAGCCAATGAACTGCCCTGGCCACGTACAGATTTTCAACCAAGGTTTGAAATCTTACCGTGACTTGCCATTGCGTATGGCAGAATTTGGTTGCTGTCACCGTAATGAGCCTTCTGGTTCACTGCATGGCCTGATGCGCGTACGTGGTTTTACTCAAGACGATGCCCATATTTTCTGTACTGAAGAGCAAGTTCAAGCGGAAGTCAGCTCTTGTATCCAAATGGTATACGATACTTACTCTACCTTCGGTTTTGAAAACATCGTGGTAAAACTATCAACTCGCCCAGAAAAACGTATCGGTGACGATGCGATGTGGGATAGAGCTGAAGAAGCGTTGAAACAAGCCTTACGTGCTAATAATATTGAATTCACTATTTTACCGGGTGAAGGTGCCTTCTACGGTCCTAAGATTGAGTTCACACTGCACGACTGTTTAGACCGTGCATGGCAGTGCGGAACAGTGCAACTTGACTACGCATTACCAAGCCGTTTAGGTGCAACTTATGTGGCGGAAGATAATAGCCGTCAAACGCCTGTGATGATCCATCGTGCAATTTTAGGTTCGTTGGAGCGTTTCTTAGGTATTCTAATTGAAGAATATGCTGGTCGGTTCCCAACATGGTTAGCGCCAATGCAAGTTGTCGTGATGAATATCACCGACAAACAGGCTGATTATGTTGAAGAAGTGGTCAAATTCTTCAAAGAACAAGGTATTCGTGCCTCATTTGACTTGAGGAATGAGAAAATAGGCTTTAAAATACGCGAACACACCTTAAGGCGTGTCCCTTATTTATTGGTCGTTGGCGATCAAGAGATGGAAAATAAGGAAGTCGCGGTGCGTACTCGTGATGGCGTTGATTTAGGTAAGATGCGAATTGAAGATTTCGCCGCTAAAATCCATCAACAGATTTCGCTCCGTAGTCTCAAATTGTTGGAGGAATAGGTCATAAAGATCAAGAAAACAGCAGGGCGTCAGCTGGCCCCTAATAGAATCAATGAAGAAATCACAGGTGTACCAGAAGTACGCTTAACTGGCATTGATGGTGAAGCTATTGGTGTGGTGAGCATCAGAGATGCTCAGAATTTGGCAGATGAAGCAGGTGTAGACCTAGTTGAAATTAGTCCAAATGCTGAACCTCCAGTATGTCGCATTATGGACTACGGTAAGTTCCTGTTTGATAAGGCTAAGTCAGCCAAGGAACAAAAGAAGAAGCAAAAGCAGGTTCAGGTTAAGGAAATTAAATTCCGTCCTGGAACTGACGAAAACGACTATCAGGTAAAACTACGCAACCTGATACGTTTTCTGGAAGACGGGGACAAAGCGAAAATTACGCTGCGTTTCCGAGGTCGCGAAATGGCCCACCAAAATCTTGGTATGGATCTTTTGAACCGTATTAAGACTGATTTGGATGAGTATGCGGTTGTTGAATCCTTCCCGAAAATGGAAGGCCGACAAGCCATCATGGTGCTAGCGCCTAAAAAGAAATAAGTAGGGCAACCTATAAAGTAGCGAAGGCTATATGCCTTCGCTCGCCTTGCTTTTTATTTAACATCCCAATGCGGAGTTTTAGTAATGCCTAAAATGAAAACCGACAGAGGTGTAGCGAAGCGTTTTAAGAAAACCGCTAATGGTTTCAAGCGCAAGCAAGCCCATTTACGTCACATTCTGACCAAAAAGAGCACTAAGCGTAAGCGTCACTTACGTAACAAGTGTTTAGTTGCCAAAGTTGACGTTCCAGCAATCGCGCGTCAATTACCATACGCTTAATTTAGGAGATTAGAAAATGCCAAGAGTTAAGCGTGGTGTAACCGCACGTGCTCGTCACAAGAAAGTTTTAAAATTAGCTAAAGGTTATTATGGCGCTCGTAGCCGTACTTACCGCGTTGCTGTTCAAGCAGTAACTAAAGCTGGTCAATATGCTTACCGTGACCGTCGTCAGAAAAAACGTCAATTCCGCCAACTGTGGATTGCACGTATTAATGCTGCAGCTCGTCAAAATGGTCTGTCTTACAGCCGTTTCATCAACGGTCTGAAAAAGGCGTCTATCGAAATCGATCGTAAGATTTTGGCTGACATCGCGGTATTCGACAAAGTTGTATTCGCAACTTTAGTTGAAAAAGCAAAAGAAGCGTTAAACTAAGCAATTAGTTTGTCGCACTTAAGAGGGGACCATTTGGTCCCTTTTTTTGTTGCTGTTTTTAGCCACAACATGCAGATAAAAAATAGCAGGCTAAGGTAGTTAACCTATGCCTGCTATTATTTGAGTCTAGATAAGACCTACAGTAGATTATTTCTTCGCGTCTAAGTAACGCTCGGCATCTAATGCTGCCATACAACCTGTACCCGCAGAGGTAATCGCTTGACGGTAATGTTGATCCATCACATCTCCTGCGGCAAACACACCTTCTATACTGGTTTGCGTGGCGTTACCTTGGAGACCACTCTGCACCTTCAAATAGCCGTTGTTCATCTCTAATTGGCCTTCGAAAATCCCTGTGTTTGGGCTGTGACCAATGGCCACGAACACACCGGCAACGGCTAGATCAGTGATAGAACCGTCTTTGGTGCTCTTCATTTTTAGACCTGTTACACCCATTGCATCACCAACCACTTCTTCCATGGTTTGGTCGAGATGCAGGATAATGTTGCCGTTGGCGACTTTATCCATTAAACGGTCGATAAGAATTTTTTCTGAGCGGAAGGTGTCGCGACGGTGAATTAAGTGCACTTCGGCGGCGATATTGCTTAGGTATAGTGCTTCTTCAACGGCTGTGTTACCACCACCGATCACTGCAACTTTTTGATTACGATAGAAGAAACCATCACAGGTTGCACAGGCCGATACGCCGCGTCCTTTGAACGCCTCTTCCGACTCAAGTCCTAAGTAACGGGCAGAGGCACCAGTGGCGATGATCAGCGCATCACAGGTATATTCGCCGTTATCGCCTTTTAAACGGAAAGGACGTTCAGTTAGCGTCACTTCATTAATATGATCGAACAGAATTTCAGTATCAAATTTTTCCGCATGCTTTTGCATACGTTCCATTAATGCTGGACCCGTTAAGTCTTCTGCATCACCTGGCCAGTTTTCAACTTCAGTTGTGGTCGTTAACTGACCACCTTGCTGCATACCTGTGATCATCACAGGCTTTAAGTTTGCGCGCGCAGCATAAACTGCGGCTGTGTATCCTGCGGGACCTGAACCTAAAATCAATAGGTTACTATGTCTGACTTGGCTCATTTTTCTCTCCGTGCTTTTAGCAAATTGCATGGATTGTAGGGAATTTACCTGTAGGGGTAAAGCGATGTTTGGTGATTCTTTTAGATTATGCTAATCGAATCCTAAGGCAAATTGTCAGCCTGAGTTTACTAAGGCTATGGCTTAAAACCGGCGTGAGTGAAGATAATTGTGATCTGCATAAAAAATCGGCCTCAACAGAGTGAGGCCGAACAAAGCAGAGTAGGTCCGTGTGAACCTAGGCTCTCATATGATTAGGCTAATAAACTTGCTGGCGCTGTGTACTCAAGATTTAATGCTTGAGCCACTTCTTTACAAACCAGTTTGCCGTGCATTACGTTCAAACCGTTTAGTAAGTGCTTGTCTTGTAACAGGGCGGCTTTATAACCTAAGTTAGCTAACTTAAGGATATAAGGCAGAGTTGCGTTATTGAGAGCGAAGGTTGATGTACGGGCTACTGCGCCTGGCATGTTCGCTACACAGTAGTGCACAACATCATCAACGATATAAGTTGGATCTTGGTGAGTCGTTGCATGGGAGGTTTCCACGCAACCGCCTTGGTCGATAGCAACGTCTACGATAGCACTGCCTGGTTTCATACGAGAAATCATGCTACGTGTCACCAGTTTAGGTGCCGCAGCACCAGGAATTAATACGCCACCAATGACTAAGTCAGCTTCTAATACATGGCGCTCAATCGCATCGGCAGTCGAGTAAACCGCTTTAACTGCAGAACCAAATTGCATGTTTAAGCGACGTAGTGCATCGATGCTACGATCAAGCACAACTACATCTGCGCCCATACCGACAGCCATTTGCGCTGCATTAGTACCGACCATGCCACCGCCAATGATCACAACTTTAGCTGGCTCAACACCGGGTACACCACCTAATAACATACCACGACCACCAGAAGATTTTTCCAGCGCCATCGCACCCGCTTGGATAGACATGCGGCCAGCCACTTCTGACATCGGGGCTAACAGCGGTAAGCCACCACGGTCATCGGTCACAGTTTCGTAAGCGATACATACGGCACCACTTTTAATTAAATCTTCAGTTTGTGGTAAATCCGGTGCTAAATGCAGATAAGTGAATAAAATCTGGTCATGACGCAGCATGGCGCGTTCAACTGCCTGAGGCTCTTTTACCTTTACAATCATCTCTGCTTTAGCAAAGACTTCAGCAGCAGTTGCTAATATTTTTGCGCCTGCATCAATATAATCCTGATCAGTAAAACCAATTCCCGTGCCGGCATTCGTTTCTACAAACACTTCATGACCTTTGATTGTCAATTCGCGAACGCTTGAAGGAACCATACCGACACGATACTCGTGGTTTTTAATTTCCTTTGGTACACCAATAATCATTTTTGAGCCTCAATTGCCTGAAAAACCCACTTTTAATGGGCATAATTGTTATTTTATCGTGACCTGAACGTGATTAATTCAGGGATATCTAGTATAGTATCGGCGACGCAGTTTATGCTGCTGAACTTTAGACATACGTAGAATAAAATGTTGTTTTAGTGATAAAGCAAGGTTAAATAAATGGCATATAATAAAAAGAGTCCTGTAAAAGACTTGGATCGCATCGATCGCAACATTCTTAATGAATTACAAATTGATGGACGCATTTCAAATGTGGAACTATCTAAAAGAGTGGGATTAAGTCCTACTCCGTGTTTAGAAAGAGTGAAACGACTCGAAAAGCAAGGATATATCAATGGCTATACTGCTTTGGTGAATCCTCATTTCTTGGGTGCATCCCTACTGGTATTCGTGGAAATCACATTAAGCCGTGATACTCCCGAAGTATTTGATAAGTTTAATCGCGCTGTGCAACTGTTGGATGATATTCAAGAATGTCATCTCGTTTCTGGTGACTTTGACTACTTATTAAAAACACGTGTTTCTGATATGTCGGCTTATCGCCGCCTATTGGGCGAAACTTTACTGAAATTACCTTCTGTTTCTGATACCCGTACCTACGTGGTGATGGAAGAAGTTAAACATACTAGTCGTGTTGCGATAAACCAACTGCTCTGCGATATTTAATACCCTGAAACGGTTACAATAAGGGGCCTAGGCCCCTTATTTATTCCAGTGTAAGCCTTTTAAAACCACACTTATAACCTTGCTTTTGCCCTTAAGTTAGCCAGCTTAGGGGCATATTTTTATCTGGCATTTGTCTTCAACAATGTAGCCTAAATTGATTGCGGAATAATCAGTTAATGGTCAAAGTCCTAGCTTTTATGAGCCAAGAGCGTTTTTTTAGCTTATAGCAGTAATTCTTAGGAGAAAAACCGCCTAAGATGCTCCACATTTAATGGGATTCTGGTATCGTTAGCCCACCTGTTTCAATTTTATGGATTAAGTCGTTTGTCTCAAGGAAATAGTGTACGCACGCTCTCAGGCTTGCAGCGTCTGCTCGAAGGCGGACTCATCATTTGCTGTGTTGTAGCCACTTATATTTTGCTCGCTTTAGCCAGTTTCAGTCCCTCAGATCCGGGTTGGAGTCAGTCTCATTTTCAAGGTGATATCAATAACTGGACAGGGGCTGTTGGTGCTTGGATCGCCGATATTCTGCTGTATTTTTTTGGCGTGACAGCCTATATCATGCCAATTATTGTCGCCTCTACTGGTTGGCTGCTTTTTAAGCGGGCCCATGATTTGTTGGAAATCGACTACTTTTCGGTTGCATTGCGGATCATTGGTTTTCTGCTACTTATTCTTGGTTTTTCGGCATTAGCCAGCATGAACGCCAATAATATCTATGAGTTTTCCGCAGGCGGTGTAGCTGGTGATGTCATTGGCCAAGCGATGCTGCCATATTTTAATAAGTTAGGCACAACCTTATTGCTATTGTGCTGTTTAGGCTCGGGTTTTACGCTATTAACAGGGATCAGTTGGCTGACTGTGGTTGAAAAGGTCGGCTTTGTCTCAATCTGGTGCTACAAACAACTCAAACGTTTACCTCAGTCGTTAAAGCGTGAGCGAGAAACGGAAGATACTCGCGGTTTTATGTCTGTTGTGGATAAATTCCGCGAGCGTCGTGATTCGCAGCATGTGCTTGATAAAGCTAAAATACGTCAACCAGATACAACACAAAGTCGCGTGATCCATACACGGGCTTTACCAGAAGAGCCCCGTGAAGAATTCATCACTGAAGCCAGTAGTGGTAAAGGTAAGTTATCTTCTTTGGTTAAAATTTTAAGTTTAAACAACAATAAAGCAAAAGCTGAACCTAAAGGCCAGCAACGCGTTGAGCCGCAACTTGATCCTGTTAGCGCGGTGGCTGAATATGGTCATTTTGAAGCGCCACCTTGGGTAGCTAAAGCGCAAGATGCTGATTTGGAAGAAGATGAAACCGATAACGGTTTCAACGCTCAGGTTTTCGACGACGATGAGGATGAACCAGTATTGCATCGCGAAGCTATCATTGATGAAGATGATGACATCTTAACGTTCAATGATGACGATGTGATCGATTTTGATACCAAAGCATCTACGGGGGCAGTGACTCAAGCGCAGCGCCAAAAGCAAGCTCCTAAGGCTAAGATTGTCGATGGCATTGTCGTATTACCCGGCCAAGAAGATAAACCTGTGCCGACTAAGCCTATGGATCCGTTGCCAAGCATCAGTTTGCTCGATGTGCCTGATCGCAAAAAGAACCCGATTAGTCCCGAAGAGTTAGAACATGTGGCACGTTTGGTTGAAGCTAAGCTTGCCGACTTTAATATTGTTGCCACTGTTGTGGGGGTCTATCCAGGTCCGGTGATCACTCGTTTTGAGCTTGAACTTGCGCCAGGTATTAAAGCCTCTAAGATTTCAAACCTTGCAAATGACTTAGCCCGTTCACTGCTGGCAGAGCGTGTGCGAGTCGTTGAAGTGATCCCAGGGAAATCTTACGTTGGCCTCGAACTGCCAAACAAGTTTCGCGAAACAGTGTATATGCGTGATGTACTCGACTGTGAAGCCTTTACTCAGAGCAAATCGAATTTAACTATGGTGCTTGGCCAAGATATCTCCGGTGAGCCTGTGGTGGTTGACTTAGGTAAAATGCCGCACTTATTGGTTGCTGGTACGACAGGCTCGGGTAAATCAGTCGGGGTGAACGTGATGATCACCAGCTTGCTGTATAAGTCTGGTCCTGAAGATGTTCGCTTTATCATGATTGACCCGAAAATGCTTGAGCTCTCGGTTTATGAAGGTATCCCGCATTTACTCTGTGAAGTCGTTACCGACATGAAAGAAGCGGCCAATGCGCTGCGTTGGTGTGTGGGTGAGATGGAGCGCCGCTACAAGCTAATGTCTATGATGGGCGTTCGTAACATCAAGGGCTATAACGCGAAAATCGCTGAAGCTAAAGCCAATGGTGAAGTGATTTATGATCCTATGTGGAAATCGTCTGACAGCATGGAGCCAGAGGCACCAGCCTTAGATAAACTGCCTTCGATTGTGGTGGTTGTCGATGAATTTGCCGACATGATGATGATTGTCGGTAAGAAAGTGGAAGAACTGATCGCCCGTATCGCCCAAAAAGCCCGTGCTGCGGGTATCCATTTAATCCTCGCGACCCAGCGTCCGTCGGTGGATGTGATCACCGGCTTAATCAAGGCTAACATTCCGACGCGGATGGCGTTCCAAGTGTCTTCCCGTATCGACTCCCGTACCATTTTAGATCAGCAAGGTGCCGAAACCTTACTCGGTATGGGTGACATGTTGTACTTACCGCCCGGAACTGCAGTGCCAAATCGTGTCCATGGTGCCTTTATCGATGACCATGAAGTTCACCGTGTGGTAGCCGATTGGTGCGCCCGTGGTAAGCCACAATACATTGATGAGATCCTCAATGGCGTCAGTGAGGGTGAACAAGTGCTATTGCCGGGTGAAACCGCCGAATCCGATGAAGAATACGATCCGCTTTATGATGAAGCCGTTGCCTTCGTGACCGAAACTCGCCGAGGTTCGATTTCGAGCGTGCAGCGTAAATTTAAGATTGGTTATAACCGTGCTGCGCGTATTATCGAACAAATGGAAATGCAGGGCGTGGTGTCGGCGCAGGGCCATAACGGTAACCGCGAAGTGTTAGCGCCTCCGGCCCCAAAACACTATTAATGTTAAGCTAGATGTCAGTTTGAACTCGCCATAATGCGGCGAGTTCAACTTTTAGTCCAAAGGATACCTATGAAAAAACTGTTGTGTGCTGTGTTGTTATCACCATTGTTATACAGCAATGCAGTGTTGGCCGATGATGCTAAGCAATTACGCGAAACCTTAAACGGCACGGAGTCCCTTAAGGCGGATTTTAAGCAAACCGTTACTGATGTGAATAAAAAAGTTATCCAAAGCGGGGCTGGCGTATTTGCACTTGCTCACCCTAATCAGTTTTATTGGCATTTAACTGCGCCCGATGAGTCTAAAATTGTCGCTGACGGTAAAGACTTATGGATCTACAACCCCTTTGCCGAGGAAGTTGTGATTATGGATTTTGCTGAAGCTATTAATGCATCGCCTATCGCTTTATTAGTTCACCGCGATGATGCCACTTGGTCGCAATATAGCGTGACCAAGAAGCAAGACTGTTATGAAATCAAACCTAAGTCGATGGACGCTGGTATTTCTGCGGTTAATGTGTGTTTTAACAAAGGCACACTGAATAAATTTAATGTACTCGATGATAAAGGCAATCTGAGCCAGTTTGACTTAAGCAACCAACACACGATTAGTTCTGCGGATAAAGCGCTGT
The DNA here is from genome assembly GCF_001308045.1 of Shewanella sp. Sh95. Lineage (NCBI taxonomy): Bacteria > Pseudomonadati > Pseudomonadota > Gammaproteobacteria > Alteromonadales > Shewanellaceae > Shewanella > Shewanella sp. Sh95. The sequence goes on along the minus strand of NZ_LGYY01000135.1, from coordinate 8,914 downwards.
TTAAGTTTGTGTTGCCTGATAACGTTGATGTTGATGACCAACGTATTAGAACCCGATAGGTTTACGCGTGAGCAGTTTATCGTTTAATTTTGCGCCTGATTTTCGTCCTTTGGCCGCGCGTATGCGGCCAAGGACGATTGCCGAGTATATAGGTCAAGCCCATTTGTTAGGTGAGGGCCAACCACTGCGCCAAGCATTAGAAGCGGGCCGCGCCCATTCGATGATGTTATGGGGACCGCCTGGTACTGGTAAAACGACCCTTGCCGAACTTATCGCCCATTACTCCAATGCCCATGTCGAACGTATTTCGGCGGTCACGTCGGGTGTAAAAGATATTCGCGCCGCCATTGAGCAAGCGCAAGCGATTGCTCAATCCCGTGGCCAACGTACCTTGTTATTTGTTGATGAAGTGCATCGCTTTAATAAGAGTCAACAGGACGCCTTTTTGCCCTTTATTGAAGATGGCACTGTGATTTTTATTGGGGCGACCACGGAAAACCCTTCATTTGAAATCAATAATGCCTTACTGTCGCGGGCGCGAGTCTATCTTATCAAGCGCTTAAGCCATGACGAGATAGTGCATATTATCACCCAAGCCTTAACGGACACCGAACGCGGCTTGGGGCAACGACAGTTAATTATGCCAAATGATGTGCTCAGTAAGCTGGCGCAGTTATGTGATGGCGATGCGCGTAAGGCGCTGAACCTGCTTGAGTTGATGAGCGATATGGTGGCCGATGGTGGCAGTTTTACCACTGAAATGCTGGTTCAAGTCGCCGGTCATCAAGTGGCAGGGTTCGATAAAAATGGTGATCAGTTTTACGATTTGATTTCTGCGGTACATAAATCGATTCGCGGCTCTGCGCCGGATGCCGCGCTCTATTGGTTTTGCCGCATTTTAGAAGGCGGCGGCGATCCGCTGTATGTCGCCAGACGCTTATTAGCCATAGCCTCAGAAGATGTGGGCAACGCAGATCCTGCTGCCATGACCATTGCGCTCAATGCCTGGGATTGTTTCCACCGCGTTGGGCCTGCAGAAGGTGAGCGGGCGATTGCCCAAGCGATTGTGTATTTAGCCAGTGCGCCTAAGAGTAATGCCGTTTACACCGCCTTTAAAGCGGCGAGGGCGCTGGCACGCGAAACCAGCCAAGAGGCCGTGCCTTATCATCTGCGCAATGCGCCGACCAAACTCATGGCGGAAATGGGCTTTGGCGCCGAATATCGCTATGCCCACGATGAACCCAATGCCTATGCCAGCGGTGAGAATTATTTCCCCGAATCCTTACAAGCATCGCAATTTTATTTCCCGACTGAACGTGGATTTGAGAAGCGGATTAAGGACAAATTGGCGCAATTAGCGCAATTAGATCAAGCCAGTGGGAGAAAAAGGTATGAATAATCTCATACTTGTGGCCTTAGGTGGTTCCATTGGTGCGGTTTTTCGCTATCTTATTTCAATATTCATGATCCAAGTATTTGGCAGCAGTTTTCCTTTTGGTACACTGTTGGTCAATGTCCTTGGTTCATTTTTAATGGGCGTCATTTACGCACTGGGACAATTGAGTCATATCAGCCCAGAACTCAAAGCACTAATTGGTGTTGGCCTGTTAGGTGCTTTGACAACGTTTTCAACCTTCTCAAACGAAACTTTATTGCTGATGCAAGAAGGAGATTGGTTGAAGGCGGCTTTGAATGTGGTGTTGAACCTAAGTCTATGTTTGTTTATGGTTTACTTAGGTCAACAACTGGTTTTTTCTCGCATTTAACTATTAAGAATATATCACATGTTAGATCCTAAATTTTTGCGCAACGAATTAGCAGTGACCGCTGAGCGATTAGCTACCCGTGGTTTTATTTTAGATGTCGCTCATCTCACCCAATTAGAAGAAAAACGTAAGTCACTGCAAGTGGCAACGGAAGAGCTGCAAGCCTCGCGTAATGCTATTTCCAAGTCCATCGGACAAGCTAAATCCCGCGGCGAAGATGTGGATGCCATCATGGCGCAGGTAGGCGATTTAGGTGCGCAATTAGATGCGAAGAAAGTCGAGCTGGCCGCGGTACTTGAAGAAGTGAACGCGATTGCTATGTCGATGCCAAACCTGCCAGATGAGTCTGCGCCTATTGGTGCTGACGAGACTGAAAACGTCGAAATCCGTCGTTGGGGCACACCACGCAACTTCGATTTCCCCGTTAAAGATCATATCGATTTAGGTGAAGGCCTAAACGGTTTAGATTTTAAGAGCGCAGTGAAAATCACTGGCTCACGCTTTATCGTGATGAAAGGCCAAATTGCCCGTTTAAATCGTGCATTAGGGCAGTTCATGCTAGATCTGCACACCACTGAGCATGGTTATACCGAAGCCTACGTGCCATTACTGGTTAACGAAGCAAGCTTATTGGGTACAGGCCAATTACCTAAGTTTGGTGAGGATTTATTCCACACAAAACCTGCGACCGAAGAAGGCCAAGGCTTAAGCCTTATTCCAACCGCAGAAGTGCCATTAACCAACTTAGTGCGTGATACCATCGTTGATGAAGATGAGTTACCCATTAAATTAACCGCACATACCGCGTGTTTCCGTAGTGAAGCAGGGTCTTACGGTAAAGATACCCGTGGCTTAATTCGTCAACATCAGTTTGATAAAGTGGAATTAGTACAGCTAGTTAAGCCAGAAGATTCAATGGCTGCACTCGAAGTGTTGACTGGCCATGCGGAAACGGTTTTACAACGCTTAGGCTTACCATATCGTACAGTGGTGCTTTGTACCGGTGATATGGGTTTTGGCTCAAGCAAGACCTACGATATTGAAGTGTGGTTACCTGGACAAAACACTTACCGTGAGATCTCTTCATGCTCAAATATGAAGGATTTCCAAGCGCGCCGTATGCAAGCGCGTTACCGTGTTAAGGCTGATAACAAACCCGCATTATTACATACCTTAAATGGCTCTGGTCTTGCGGTAGGTCGTACCTTAGTTGCAATTTTGGAAAACTATCAAAATGCTGATGGTAGCGTGACTATCCCTGAGGCGCTGCGTCCATACATGGGCGGACTCACACAGATCGGTTAATTGACATAACACAATACCATGGATAAAGGTCAACGCTATCTTCGTTGGCTTTCCTATACTGCGGTCATCGCCATATTTTGCGCTGTGATGCTCGCAACCTTAGGTAAAGCTGTCTGGGTTGTGTTAGAAAACGTCAATTAGCACGACTCAATGTTAAGACTCAAAATGAAAAGGGGTATCTGCAATAGATATCCCTTCTTTTTGATTTTATTACATGATTACTTTGAATATTGATACGCTGAATCAGCCTTCCACGTTCTAAAGCGCAGTTCTGCACCCTCGGGTAGATAAAACACCTTTGGTAGACGACTGTCATAACGCAGTGTTAATTCACTTGGGATCCTTAGAAATGCTTCTTTTTTGGCTAATTCAAAACAGGCCATCATAGTGCTTGGGCCTTCTGATATTTCATCGACCTGATAGTAGTTATAACCCCAACCTTCAACGGTGAGCTCTTTAAGCTGGCCATTGAGTCCATGTTTATTGCAATCAACAAGTTGAGTTTGGCCTATTTGGATCTCGACCATGTAGTCTGCTTCATTCTCAAGCTTAGGTAATGTCAAAATATGTTGAACCATGCCTTTGTTGGGGGCAGGGAACATTTTAACGGCTTCCCCTGGAGCATAATTATTGGTGTTCATACGAGAAACATTAATCATTGGGGCATTAAGTCCTGTTGGATGAGGCGGACTGACAGCACTGGCATTAAAAGAAAGCAACGTAAAGGCCAGTGGTACTACCGCAAGATAACGCAATTGAGTTAATTTCATACATTTCTCCTTAAGACTTAAAAAGAGGTTGCTAGGATAATGGAACAACCATTCTACGGTACCTATAAACGGCTTACTTGCAAGAAAGGGTTATTTATGCAGGAAAATTTAAGCCCATAACTCATTTTCCTTAAGATCTTTATCTAGCATTCGGCTATAAAATCAATGAATTTTAGAGGGTTGAACTGTGTTTTTGAAAAATGGTGCATTCATAGAAAATTTTATAGTCTCGATGCTGTGGTTTGTTTGAGCTTAAAAACTGTTCAAAAAATAATACCACTTAGCAGACCGATATCCATCAACTACTTACGATGTACTTAATCCGAACGTCATTTCATCCCCAATGTTAAATTTATTTAGATAATTAGAGGCTTATTTAATTAAATCAGCCTTTTGTGTGATCTTGTTCAAGAAGTACTCAGAGTTTTGGCGTAATACGAAAAAAGCGACTACGTTTATCTGTAGGGAAAAGTTTCTTCCGTAACAACATAATAGAAATATAAATAAAAGAGACAGTAAAAATGACAAGCATGGAGCGCAATCTTTTTTCTACCACAACCTTGACCTTTATTGTTGGAGCTATAGTCTTCTGCGGGCTTGTTTGGCTCTCCCATTGGTGGCTTGCAGGCCTATCTTTACTCTCATACTTTGGATTTGCTTGGGTGCTTCGGGCACAAATTCACAAATCGACTCATCTTTATCAATCTCGCCAACTCGCCTATGAAAAAGAGAAACGACATCATGTTGACCAACAAGTCGCCAAACTTGAGGCGATTATTTCCCGCTTAGTACCCGTTTGGCAGGGACATATCGTCTCTGTCGACCAACAAATGAACCAAAGCGTAGCCAATATGACGGAGCGATTTAGTTCAATTATCAGCGAAATCGAAAAAGTCACTAGTAATTCAACTGGGATCGCAGATCAACTCCACTCCCCAGGTATAGAAGACGACAAAGCTCTGCTAAAAGCATTATTTAATGACTTAAACCAGATGAATAGTGCCAAACTGCACCATTTAGAACAGTTAACCGCATTAGTTAACGATACCAAAGCACTTGATGGACTCGCAGCTGAAGTTAGAAAAATTGCCCAACAAACCAATTTATTAGCCTTAAATGCGGCAATTGAAGCCGCTAGAGCCGGAGAATCGGGGCGCGGCTTTGCTGTAGTGGCTGATGAAGTCAGAACCTTGTCAGCTCAATCAGGGCAGACAGGTGAACGGATTACTCAGCAAATTACTGAATTAAATCAACGTATGGCGGAGCTATACCAGCTGACCGATGCAGCTACTTTACAGGAAAGCCAAGCGCTAGAAGGTGGCGAGTCCATTCTCATCCGTGTAATTGACCACCTCGAAAATCGTACTTTGCAAATGAAAGATGAGGGTATTCAAGCATTAGAGCTTGGTCGGCAAGTTAAAAGAGAAATTGAGCAAATATTAGTGGATTTTCAATTTCAAGATCGCTGCGACCAAATGTTAAGACAGCTTGTCGCCAGTATTGATGAGCTTACAGAGCTAATCCGTGTTCAACAGCAAGCGAGGGAAGCCGGTTTACCTATTCCTGAAGGTGATGTGGATTCCTTACTTGCCATGATGAAGCAAAGGTATGTGGCGACCGAACAGCATATTCACCATAGTTCAAAAAAAGATAGCCATTATCAACATGCAGAGAAAAGTTCTATTAACTTCTTTTAGTTCACGTTTATAAAACAAGGATGGCCACTGAGATGAAAAGAATACTCGTAGTTGATGACTCTGCCTCTATCCGACATGTCGTCAGTATTGCGCTTAGGGGCGCAGGTTATGAGGTCATTGATGCCTGTGATGGTAAAGATGCACTGAGTAAACTCAATGGCGATAAAATTAATCTTATTATCAGTGACGTTAATATGCCAAATATGGATGGCATTAGCTTTTTAAAAGAAGTTAAAAAACATCCGCGTTATAAATTCACTCCAGTCATTATGCTCACCACCGAGGCGGGTCGGGATAAAATGGAAGAAGGTCGCATGGCGGGAGCTAAGGCATGGGTAGTCAAGCCTTTTCAACCACCCCAAATGCTTGATGCGGTAGCTAAACTTTGTTTACCGTAAAAGGATTTGTGTATGCCAATCAATATCGCGCTAAAAGATCTATCTATTAAGGTTAACTTAACCGAAGAGTTAACTATCTATAGTGTTATGGAATTTCGTGATGCACTAGTCGGTCATTTGCAACCGGGTGTAGACATCAGTGTTGATCTTTCTCAAGTGACAGAGATCGATACCGCAGGGCTTCAGTGGCTTCTGGCGCTTAAAGTATTGAATGAGGCACATCGAGTAGAATTTTGTCACCACAGCAAAGCGGTAATAGATGCTCTCGCACTTTCGGGTTTGTCTGGCACATTTGACGATACCATAGTGATATCCTCGGAGACTCGCCTATGACCGCCAATGACGTACAAAAGTTATTTATGACCGAAGCGGAAGAACTACTGACAGAAATGGAAGATGCATTATTGTCATTAGAGGTCGACGCAGAAAGTACAGAATTAATAAATCAACTTTTTAGAGCAATGCACACGATAAAAGGTGCAGCGGGTATTTTTAATTATCGTGCCATCGTTGATTTTACTCATCCCATTGAAACGTCCATTGATAGGTTGCGCAAAAATGAATTGAAAATAGATAGTGCGCTTATAGCACTACTCCTTAAGTGTAAAGATCATACATGGGCGTTGGTTAATGCTGCGGTAGAGGAGGATGAGGCAGAGTTGAATACACTCTGCATTCAAAGTCAGTCAATTTTGGCCGAATTAGCGCAGCATGAAAACCTTGAACCTTGTTACCCTCAGACTCTCGCCGCAGAGGCGATTACCCCTGAACGGATAGAAGGACATTATCTTGATACGGGCCATTGGCTTATATCACTGGATTTTAAAGCCGATGCACTACGTAATGGATTAGATCCATTAAGCTTTATTCGTTATTTGCATCAATTAGGTCAAGTGCTTGAAGTTATATGTTTAAGCCACAAGTTGCCGCCATTCGAAGAATGTGACTTCGAAAGTTGCTTTTTACGCTATCGTATTATTTTTGCTGGAGATTGTACAAAAGAACAAATTGAGTCGGTATTTGAATTTGCCCAAGATGATTGCGATATACAGATTCTACCTTCACAAAAAATCTCCGAATCATTTCAAGCTCTGATTGAACAGCTGAATCCGTCTGAAAATCAGCGACTAGGTGAAATTCTGCTATCGATCGGCGCCATCACTGAAAGAGAACTCTCTAAATCACTCGATTTACAGTCTGGTAAGAGTGAAGACTGCACGACTAAAAAACTGGGCGAAGTGCTAATTGCAAACTTACTTGTTGATAAACCTGTGGTTGAGCAAGCCCTTAAAAAACAAATTCAAGCTCGAGAGCAGGCGCAAACTATTCGCGTTGATTCTAATCGTCTTGGCCAGTTAATTAATTTGGTTGGTGAGCTGGTGACGGCAAGTGCTGCGATGAAGGTGATGGTCGACCGTTACCAATTTCTCGATGCTAATGACCTAGTAGGATCGGTAGAACATCTGGTCCAAGAAATTAGAGAAAATGCCTTACAACTACGTATGGTGCAGATAGGTGAAACCTTTTCACGTTTCCGGCGAGTGGTACGCGATGTCAGCAATGAACTAGGTAAACAAATTGAGTTGACCATCCAAGGGGGAGAGTCTGAACTCGATAAAATCGTTGTTGAAAAGATTAATGACCCTTTAACCCACCTTGTTCGCAATGCCCTAGATCACGGTATTGAACTTCCAGAGGCTCGTCTCAAGGCCGGTAAATCCGCTGAGGGACATCTGATGTTAAATGCCTACCATGATTCTGGACATATCGTTATTGAAGTCACTGACGATGGTGCTGGACTTGACCCTGAGCGCATTCGAAGAAAGGCTGAAGCATTGGGGTTAATTGATGTAAACCAGATGCTTAACCATTCTGAAATTTTGAAATTAGCCTTTGAACCAGGCCTCAGTACTAAAGATAAAGCAAGTAATCTGTCAGGAAGAGGTGTTGGTATGGACGTTGTTAAACGCAATATTGAAGCGTTACGCGGCTCAGTTGAACTCGATAGCGAGCTGGGTAAAGGTACAAAAGTGACGATCACATTACCATTAACTCTTGCCATTATTGATGGTTTTATGGTCGGTGCTGCCAACGAGAACTACGTGATACCGCTGAATATGGTAGAAGAATGTGTTGAGCTCAATCAGGGCGAATGGCATGAGCAACAGAAGAATTACATCAGTTTGCGTGGGGAACTGATGCCTTTTATTCGACTTAAAAATTTTTTTAATATACCCAATTTAAATCAAAACCATACCCGTGAAAGCCTTGTTGTTGTTCGTTTTGGTCGAACTAAAGCAGGGATAGTTGTCGATAAATTATTTGGTGAACAGCAAACAGTGATTAAGCCCTTAGGGAAAATGTTTCAACATCTCAAGGGATTAAGCGGTGCCACTATTTTAGGAACGGGAGATATTGCCTTGATCCTTGATGTACAGGGTTTAATTACTGAAGCAAGTATTAGCGCCAAAAAATATCATCATGTAGCACTGATTGATGAATAGCTTATGTTGAAAAGGAATATTGACTATGTTTAAAAAACTGACGCTCAGCATGCAGATTTCTGGTGGTTATGCATTGGTGTTATTACTATTGATTGTGATTTCATTAGCCGCCTATGTCGGGCTAACGAAAGCCATTGACGGTTTTAATGATTACCGCTCGTTGGCGCGTGACTCTGAAGAATCCCCTGATGATTTACAAATAAATCATCAAATTAGGGTGGAAGCGCATCTTGTTGCATGATCAAATGGTTTCGCTAAAAACTACACTTGGACAACAAGATGCGCGAAGCCAATATCCTACAACATTCTTTACACCAATACTGCCCAGAACTTCACCTAAAACGATTAAACAGCTTGATGCTGGCCTCTAAGGCACTGATTGAATGTAAGACACTGACCTTGACTGAGTTAGGTCGAAATTTACCAACCACGGCCCGAACCAAGCACAACATCAAGCGCATTGATCGTTTGCTC
>NZ_LGYY01000025.1:0-41608 GCF_001308045.1 Shewanella sp. Sh95 | reverse complement strand
TTGGAGGTACTCAGGCGGCCTGATTATCAAATCACGGAGAAAGAATTGCTGGCGGCCTGGGTATTATTCGCCAATCAGTTGCTCAAATATGGCTATGCTATGGCTGATTTATGAGGGGATCCTTCAGGGCATTGGGTCGTTTTATCATCTCAAAATGAAAAAGCGATAAGCCCTATGGGTTTATCGCTTTTTATTGTCTTGCTTTGACCGCAGTGACGCTAATCCGGCAATGGATTATTTAACGATTTCCATCTCAGCTAAGAGATTGTCGGCACCATCCAAATATTTCATTACCCACAACATATAACGGCTATCGACATGAATAGAGCGGTTAATTTCATTATCAAATGCCCAACCACCGATAATGCTTTCATATACACCATCGAACAGCAGACCCACTAATTCGGCACGGCCGTTTAAGGTAGGTGAACCTGAGTTACCACCGGTGGTATCTAAGGTCGACAGGAAGTTTACAGGCACAGAATCGATGGATTTCATATAGAAATCACCGTATTGCTTCTGTTTAATAAGCTCTAACTGCTTTTTCGGTGCATCGAATGGATCAATTCCCGTGTCCTTTTGCACTATGCCTTCAAGACGAGTGAATGGCACAGCCACTAAACCATCTTTTGGCGAATAACCTTTCACATGGCCAACCGTAACACGCAGGCTAGAGTTCGCATCGGCGTAAACGGGCTTACCCTGCTCAAGGTTATAGGCAATAATGGCATCCATATATTGCGGACGCACTTTCATCAGCTCGCCATCTAATTCTTTTTCTTTCTTCTCTTCGCTCATATTGGTGTCATACATGGCCACCGCAAATTGAATAAAAGGATCCTTAGAGGCTTTAAAGTCGTCGACGGATTTTTCCATCCAAGCTAAACGCACATCTTTATTACCGAGTTCGGTTTTGGCGTACATTTTATCTAAGGTTTTAGCAAGCTTAGCTTCGTTAACCTTGTTATCGATACCAAAGGCTTTATCCATCGCAGGTAAACGCTGCGCTTCAGGTAACGCGGCATAACGCTTTAGCATATCTAAGAGTACGGCCTTATCGACACTCGCGGCATAACGACGATCAATACGTTCCATGCTTGCCTTAAAGCGAGTCATATCACGGTCTTGGAAGCCTGGTTCACGCTGCATATCAGGCAGTTGCTTTTCATGGGCTAAACGGTACAGATTCGTCGCCGTTGGTAACATAGTGGTGCTACTGATGTAGCTTAAAATCATATCCCGTTCTTGGTGCGCTTTGCTCTTAGCAATCAAGGCATCTAATTCGGCTAAGGTTTTACCGTATTTAGCCTCACGGCTGCTGTCTTTAGCGATCCACTCAGCCAGTTTAGCTTCAAGGGCTTTACGGTCGGCCAACATAGTCGATTTGCCGTAGAACTCGATCATCGAAGTGAAGTTTTTAGCATAGTTTGCTAAGCCCGCGATTTGGCTCTCATACTTAATCCGCTCGTCACTGCCCTCTGGCGCAGTTGCTTTAATGATTTCAATAAAGCGCTCACGCAGCATTTTGCCTTCGGGATAAGCCCACTCAAACTCATTTTGAACTTCAGTCGCGGTGCGATAACGATTTGTGCGGCCGGGGTAACCCGCTACCATCACAAAGTCACCTTCACTCACGCCTTTGGCTGATACTTTTAAGAAACTCTTTGGCTCATAAGGCACGTTGTCAGCGCTAAATTCTGCAGGTTTACCATTTTTAGACACATAGGCGCGGTAGAAAGAATAGTCGCCCGTATGACGTGGCCACATCCAGTTATCGATATCGCCACCGTATTTACCAACGCTGCCCGCAGGATTGTAGACTAAACGCACGTCGCGGATTTCTAGCTGTTTAACCAGATAGTATTCCAAGCCACCGTGGAAGCTATACACCTGGCAACGATAGCCTTCGTCTTTTTCACACTCGGCAACGAGGGCTTTCTCTTGGTTTTCAATCCCTTGATAAAACTCACGGCCCGTTTTGTTTTCTAGCCCAGCTTTAACGCGTTCAGTAACATTGGTGACATCTTCAGTCACATATACCCGAGAGCCTGGGGCTGCGGGTAATTCATCGGCAAAGGTTTTAGCTAAAAAACCGTCCTGAAGGAGATTTTTCTCAGGAGTGGAATTGTATTGAATCGAACCATAGGCACAGTGATGGTTAGTCACCACTAAGCCTTTGGGTGATACAAAAGATGCCGTACAGCCACCAAGGCTTATCACGGCATTCATCGGGAATTCGGTAAGTTTAGAGATTGATTTAGCATCAATTTCTAAGCCTTTCGCTTTGAGTTCATCGGCCATTGCGGGCAATTGATGGGGCTGCCACATACCTTCGTCAGCATGGGAAGCAAAACTCGCCGCCACAGCAACTGAGAGTAACCATTTTTTCATTGTCTTAAGTCCGTTTTGATAAAGAAAGCCGTGCGCTTGCGAGGCTATTTCTACGTATGATGTGAATCACTTACCCGACAGCCAGAAAGTAAAAAGTCAGGCACAGAGCCTGACTTTAGCATATCGTACGCACTTTATAACAGACTCAGAAAAATTCGCTTACAAAGCAAATACATTAACTAAGCACTACAAGTTTAAATGTGCTCAATTGCCGCAGTTTAAAGTGCGACAAATAGCTGAGCACCAATAATGATGGCTCCCAACAGACCTGCAAGTCCAAGGGTAAATGTTCCGCCTGACACTTGGTATCCTTGGGGCACGGCTTGACGTTGACGTAGCGCCATCACAATCGGCAGAAAAATAATCATCACCACCAGCGGCACCGCAGCAAAGCCTAATACGGCAACAAAGCCTTCGGGCACATAGAGCGCGCATAACAATGGCGGCACAAAGGTTAATAACCAGGTTTGCGTCCGCCCCAAAAAGGTCTTATTAGCGCGGGTGAGTTCTGCCACAAAATCATACAAACTTAAGGTCACCCCGAGGAAAGAGGTAATTAAAGCTAAATCCGCGAATAGCGAAATACATTTACTGATCCAAGGCGTATGGGCAATCTCTTGTAACGCACTGATAAGCGCTGGCAAAGAACCATTAAAGCCACTGATTTCATTGCCCCCCACAGTGCCTAAGGTCACTAACAACCAAAAGATATAACAGGCAAGCGGAATCGTTGAACCTATTAACAATACCTTACGCAGCGAGGCGGCATCACCATCTAAATAACGCACTAAGGTTGCAATACACACGTGAAAACCAAAGGAGGTAAATACCACAGGGATCGCCGCCATCCAACTGCTGGTCAAGGATTGCGTCATCGCATTGGTTGCCATACTGGAAATACTGACTTCAGGTAATAAAAACAGCACGACAACAATCAGCAATAAAATCATCAATGAGAACAAAAAGCGCGACACTTTATCGACCCAAGCCACGCCTAATGCCGCAAACCCGCCCAGTACTAAGGTGAATAACACCACCGCAAGTTGGTTATCTAACACGATATCAAACATATTTTGCGCTTTGAGCACTAATAGCGATGAGCCTCCTGTTAGATACGCCGCCGTTAAGGCAAAGAGTAAGCTAAGGAACGATGCGCCTTGCACCATTTGGCCTTTCTTACCGAGTAATTTGCCAGTAATCGCATGGACATTATCGCCCACACCAGAACGAAGGTTAATCTCAAGCATTAACAATGAGGTATAGGCTGACAGCCCCCAAATAACCACCATCAATAAAATAGCGGGGATCATACCTAACGCAGCCGTGGCTAAGGGTAAGGCTAACATTCCCGCGCCAATGGCGGTTCCCGCGACGATGGCTATCGAGCCTAACATTTTTGAATTCACACAATTATCCTGTTCAAGTATTAATTATTTTTTTAAGGTTTTTGAGTAGATTTGAAGGATAAAGCCTTGCGCACTCTGTGATTAAGCCAACAGCAATCTCAAACGAAAAGCGTCACTAAACTTAAAGCATCCAATCCGATCTCGATAGAGCAGATCAATTGGCCCCAATAGCTTTTGAATATTTCAACCCAGTAGCCATTGAGGCTAACTAAATCGTTTGCAGAAAAGTGACATTAATTTCAACCGTGATTGCCTTAGCAAAACAGCGACAACGCGCGTAATAGAAGATAGCTAGGGACATTAACAGAGCCAATCCCAGTGGGCAAGCCAGTTGTGAACAAAGATAGAAGGTGCGCCTAATGGTAACAACTCAATAGCGCAGTGATAAACGAAAACATACAAACCAACAAAATCGCTACCTTTGTGAAAATACGCCAAATGCGCGATTAAAATCATCGTAAGGTTAATTTGGCCTTTGCAACATCACAAACGCGCTGATAATGGACTTAAACACCCTCCATATGCTTAAGTCCATTCCGTTGAATTTAACAATCACTCAAAATGTTAAATTACAGCTCAGTCCAAGCCATGGTCCAAGAGCTACCTACGCCAGGTTCAAAACCCGTTGCAGTTGGTGACCATTGCACACAATAGCCACTGTAGGGCCAAGGTTTACATTGATAGACTTTACCAGTTTTAGGTTGTAGCACTTTAGTGCCCGCTGCATAGCTTTTTATTCCCTCAGGGAAGACAAAGTCAGCATCCGGTGCAGTGGCTTGATCTTTTAGGAAAAGATCAAAGTTTTGCTGGATAACTTCACCTTGTTTAGGCTCGGCTTTCACTTGTAAATGATAATGTCCTGCCTTAGGGGCAACGACATCCAACACAAAACTCGCGCTGGTATTGTTTACCGCCTGCGTCACATAACCTGCTGCGGTGCCATCGTGGCTAAATAAATAGGCCGAAACCTGCATATCCGCATTGGTACTCACATCAAAGCTGACCTGCGCCGCACCATCAACAATGGTGTAATCATCGGCCAAGGAGGTGACATTAAGCTGATTTCCCGGTGCTGGCGCAATATCAAAGCTCACTTCCACTCGCTCTAAGCCCGACTTAGGCGCGGCAAAAATCTCATTTTTGCCATACACAGGTGAAATCACACCAGCCGCATTCTTCTGCCCAGCTTTAAGTTGTGGCTGCTGAGCATTAATCGCGCTAGCTAAAAGGAATGGCCAATTTTGCTTAGCACCTTGGGTGGCATCGGCAATGGTAATTTGGGTTTGCTTAGCGCTTTGTTCACCATTAGCATCAAACACCCGCGTCATTACCTTATCACCCGCTTTAAGATCGAGTGACGGATTAATATCACCAATATCGGTCCACTCGCCCGGCACCACAGCGCCTGAGCTCAAGTTTACATCGATGGCATTGTAGAAGCTGTTGGTGGTGTCACCCACTTCCCACACGGCCAAGATAACGTGATAACCCGTTCTATCTTCAGGCACATAACAATTATGAGTCACTAGCTTTGGCGGTTGCACCATGCCACCGTCGATCACACAGAAGGGGGCTAAGTCAAAGCTTGCGCGGCTCAGAGCTTGATTTTGATCCCAGCCTTGACGAGTTAAATAGTAACGCCAATTGCGGGTAACGTGGTTAGCAGTAAACTGCCAAGAAAAGTCATTCCAACCCGCTTTGATATCGCGCTTAGACCAACGACTTGGGCTCTGTTCATCCAAAGGAGAAAATGCCCCATTTGCCGCACTAGCAATTTTACCGTCAGCAGGGCCAGACTCAGGGAATCCAGAAGGACCTTCAACACTTTGCGGCTCCCACTGAATGGCGCCACAGTTGACGTTGCTGCCCGTTTTACAGGCGTAGGAGCGAGACTCTGGTGATATAACATAACCATGAGCCGATGCCGTTTGGCTCAGCAACGAACTTCCGGCAGTCAAGGCTAATGCTACTAGGCTTAACTGAGTAAGCTTAGGAATTGCAAATTTAGGGACAGTTGATTGAGAAAAAGCAGTCAGATGTTCCACTTTAATGTACTCCGTAGGGGCCATTCAATAAAAGATTGGCATTGGTATAAAAGTGGTATTTAGGCAAAACAGCATTAAGCAAAGCCGTTTATTTTTTAAAGAATTCAATATATTCGCTGAATTCTACAGCAACCCCGCTATCTTAGTTAACATCCTTTTACAACCTTAGACCGGAGGCTTTGCGTCCTAATTTTTCAATTAGTTTGCCCAATACGGTGGATCTCAATTGATTAAGTTAACAGGATGTAACTCAAAGACTGAGATGCGGCTAAACTAACAACAAAAGACAACGCTGTCAAAAATTAAATTATTACAATTCAATGAATTACAGAATGTGAATCGGTATTTTTTTGGCACCTGCCAGATTTTATGCTTTTAATCTTGATAAGTTTAACCTTGAAACGGATCGCGACTTGGGTATAATGCCCACCTCGCTTCGGGGGAGTAGCTAACTGGATTTTGAGTCATCAATATCTAGGGTGAACGTCAACATACTTGGCCGCATGCCATGGTGTTCACAGCAAATCATCGATTTGTCTTGCAAGACCTGAGCACAATAACCGCACCTAGGGGTGGACGGTCTATTGTGCTTATGTCAAAAACCACCCCTAAAAGGATCACACTTGGAAGCGTTACTCGCCTCAACCTTTACGGTTGCTATCGCCGAGATTGGCGATAAAACTCAACTGCTTGCTCTCTTACTCGCTGCAAGATTTAAAAATAAAACCGCGATCATTATGGGGATTTTGCTCTCAACCCTGTTTAACCATTTTGCCGCCGCATGGCTTGGACAATGGGCCATTAACTGGGTGAGTCCTGATGTAGCGCGTTACTTGGTTGCCGCCTCCTTCTTCGCGATTGCCCTTTGGGTGTTAATCCCCGACAAAGTGGATGCTGAAGAAAGCCGTTTCTATAAAATGGGCCCCTTTGTCGCGACCTTTATTCTGTTCTTTATTGCCGAAATGGGCGATAAAACCCAGATCGCGACTGTCGTGTTAGCCGCAAAATACGATGCCTTAGCCATGGTGGTTGCAGGTACCACTTTGGGTATGTTGCTGGCGAACGTGCCAGTGGTGATTGCGGGCCATTTTAGTGCCGAAAAATTACCGATGAAGTGGATCCACAGGGGCTGCGCGATTTTGTTTGCCCTACTTGGGGTCGCAACCTTAATCTATTAATTCAACTAATCAATTGAATTTTAAATAATTAAAAGGCCTGTGATATCACAGGCCTTTGCTATGGGTTAGTAGATTAACTTATAGCCCTAATGCGGTTTGGATCCGTTGACCGTAATCAGCATCAGCTTTTTGGAAATGTGCCAGCATACGTTGCTGTACATCTAAACTCGCTTGACGCAGTGAGCCTGAAATGGTTTCCACTAAGCGGGCTTTTTCATCTTCGCTGAAGATGCGGTACAAATTACCGGCTTGGGTGTAATCATCCTGATTGTATCGGCTGTAACGCGCCGCTTCGCCATCTAAACGCAGTGGTGGCTCAGCAAAGTTTGCCGGTTCTACCAAGGCGCCCGCAGTGCTATTAGGGCCATAGTTTGCTGAAGCATCGCCACCTGTTTGACTGCCATGGTAAGGACATTGAGTTCCCGCCATTGCGCCTGCACGTTGATGATGATTGGCTTTAGCCGCATGTGGACAGTTTACTGGCAATTGGTTGTAATTCGCGCCAATACGATAACGCTGGGCATCGGCATAGGCGAACAAACGTGCCTGTAACATTTTATCTGGTGATGCGCCTACACCAGGCACTAAGTTACTCGGTGCTAAGGCCACTTGCTCGACTTCCGCAAAGTAGTTTTGCGGTAAACGGTTTAGCTCTAACACACCGATTTCAATTAATGGGTAATCACCATGTGGCCAAACCTTAGTTAAATCAAATGGGTTGATATGGTAAGTGTTGGCATCAGCTTCAGGCATAATCTGCACATTCACTGTCCAACGCGGGAAATTGCCATCGGTGATCGCCACCACCATATCGCGTTGCGATGAATCAGGGTCAATCCCTTTTAACTTATCAGCCTGTTCGTTGGTTAAGTTCACTACGCCTTGCTGCGATTTAAAGTGAAACTTCACCCAGAAACGCTCGCCTTTAGTATTCCAGAACGAGAAAGTATGCGAACCATAGCCGTGCATTTGGCGGTAGTTTGCCGGAATACCACGGTCTGACATCAAAATCGTCACCTGATGCATAGCTTCAGGGTTTAATGACCAGAAGTCCCACATCGCTTGTGGATCTTTAAGGTTGGTCAATGGGTTGCGCTTTTGAGTATGGATAAAATCCGGGAACTTAATGCCATCACGCAGAAAGAAAGTCGGCGTATTGTTACCCACTATGTCGTGATTACCACGAGCAGTATAGAAGCGCAGACCAAAACCACGGGGGTCACGCTCGGCATCGGCAGAGCCCATTTCACCGCCAACGGTTGAGAAACGCACGAAGGTTTCAGTTTGCTTACCCACACCATTGAAATGGTCAGCAATAGTGTAATCACTTAAGTCTTTTGTGAGGGTAAAAGTCCCGTATACACCAGTCCCTTTAGCATGTACTACACGCTCAGGAATACGCTCACGGTTAAAATGAGCAAGCTTTTCAATTAAATGCCAATCTTGTAGGAGTAAAGGACCACGTTCACCCGCTGACAACGAGTTTTGATCGTCTGCAATAGGGGAACCGCTCTGGCTGGTTAAATACTGTTGACTCATATCTTGCTCCTTAGTCTTTTTTAGTGTGAATCCAAGATTCAATTAAATCGAAAATAGTAGCCATGGCTTATCTCCTTGGCAGGCGACGTGTTGTCGATGGAGCTAGAATAGAGAAAAGATGACATCTAATAAAACGATTAATACAGATTTAAACAATCTACTTTAAAGATTAAGACTAAGAAATACTCACTGTCATCACTTAAGTGCAGACAGTATTATTGTTTAATATCTGGAGAGTAAAACCCATTAAAGGGTATCCCCGACTGATGGAAGATATGAGTTTTACACTGAGGACTAAAATTAAAGGTATGAAAAATAAGCAGATTGGTTAGGACTTGCATCGAAACCAACCTCCAAACTTACTTTTGGCTTAGCTGCTCACGGTAGATAACAACAAGATAATAAGCATCGATGAGTACAATAAAAAAGTTAACCGCTGCAACAGGATAAGCCTGTATCGCCATCCCATAAGCAACAAACAGTGCCGCCCCAAGCAAATTCAACCAACGTAACTTCTTGATGTTTGACATCATCAAAGAGATAGCTACTACCACAGACGCCAAATAACCAACCCATTCCCAAATCATTGCACTATCCATATTAAAACCTTATTTATCGATTTATACATTGAAACAGGTTGGTTAATCTGCATTAGCGTTTAACTACCGCTGCTGTCATCCGTGAGATACAGGTCAACTCCCCTGCACTATTATGGATTAAGATTTCCCATACCGAGCTGCGTTTCCCCAGATGAATGGGTTTTGCCGTTGCGGTTAGCACGCCATTACGTGAAGCACGTAAATGGTTGGCGTTAATCTCTTGTCCGACACAATAATATTGCTCGAAATCCACCGCAAAGTTTGCCGCATAACTGGCAACCGTTTCGGCTAAGGCAACGTTCGCGCCCCCATGGACAATGCCTAAGGGATTATGTACGGCGGGCGTGGCAGGCATAGTCGCCTTCATAAAGTCATCGCCAATCTCGCTGATCTCAATCCCTAGGGTCTGCATCAAGGTGCCTTTGCCCCCCATACCAGCATCTAAACGGGCACAATCCTCTAAGCTTACCGGTCTAAACCAAATACTCATTTCAACATCCTAGTAAAGAAAACCAGCTAGCAGTTTACTAAGAAGTGACTGAAGTTCAACACATAAGCCATCGCTTAACCTGTTCTGTACGGCAAGGAAACGCTACGACTAACTTAACCAATGTTTTGTGACAGCCAAACGACTAAACCAAACTAAGAAAATCCCCCAAAGGATCACTACACTTGGCATCACAAGAGCATCAGAGCCTAATACCGCTGCCGCCTGCTGAATCCCAAATACATAACCCATCTGCACCAATACCGCCACCAGTGACGCGAGCAACACTTTATAAGAGAAGGCTTTTTTAATCAGTAGAAACAGGCAACCGATAACGCCAGAAACCACTGCAAAACCAAACACAAAGTTGAGCCAAGCGGGTGTCGATTCATAGAGCTTAATCTGATCAGGACTCATCTGCGCCATGGCGTCTGGCGTCATAGTCATTTGAATAACAAAGGCCAATAATCCCATGATATTCCAAAGCAAACTAACGACTGCGATAACGTAAAACCACAATGGCGCCTTGGTAACACCAATGGAATGCTTGGGTGTACTCACAACCATCTTTTTCTCCGTTGGGCTCAAGACTCATTCCCATGAAATACGATGAAAACACGATAAAACCAGCTCAATAAAAAGGGATGGTAAAACCATCCCTTAGCTCTGAGTTTAGCTCACAAAATAAGTTGTGAGCGTATTAACACGTATTTAACGGCGACGGCGCTGTAATCCAAATAGTGATAACAAGGCTAAGCCTAAGTAACCTAGTGCTCCACCATCATCCTTAGGCTTTGGCTCAGGTTTTGGTGGCTCAACAGGTGCTGGATAGCTTAATGCAACTATCACAGGGTCATGGTCTGAAGCAGAAAACGCATTTTCAGATTTTACGAGATTACCTGAGAATTTTTTGCCGTATTCGAACAGGGTAGACTCCACAGAGTTGATATGCCAATCTTCAATATCCACTAAACGCTTGGCGAGACTAGTGTTTGCCAAGGCATGGTCAAGGTTGCCTAACTCACCATTGTAGCTGTATGAGTAAGTGCCAGTACCGTGAGCTTTAGTATTGAGATTGATAAGACCATAACCTTTCTCAATCTTGCTGCCTTGGCGTTCAAACACTTTGCCATTTAAGGTTGTCCAAGAGGCGGTCATGATTGCACGATCAGACTTGCTCGCATCGTAGTCGGTCAATACACGGATAGGATCTTCCATACCGTAGGCATTCATATCACCGATAACCAGTAAATCGCCTTTTACGTCTTTCAACGCTTCACCGATCACTTTAGCTGCTGACACGCGGAAAGCATTACACTTACCCTGTTGATCCGCAGGATCAACAGACTCTTCGAAGTTAACCCAATCCTCCAAACAGCCTGAGCCTTTTGATTTCAGATGGTTAACAACAACGGTTAGATTTTCATTATGGATCTTAAAGGTTTGCGCTAAGCTGTGGCGTTGGTAAGCATCGTTACCTGGGTTAGTCTCAGTCTTACCCTCTTTAATGCGAGTCACACTGCCTGCACTCGCATGTTGCTCTGGGGTATCAATAGTGCGAGCAGCACCTGCAAGGCTTACTTTACCCGCACGGTACAGCATACCAACGGTAATCGCATCGCTACCGAAGTACTTACCGTCGTATTTATCTTCATCGACGATTTCAATATAGCTGTAAGCATTTTCAGCAGTTTGCTTCTCGTTTAAGGCATCGACTAAGTTCTTAATCGCGCTCTTTTCGCCAAAACCGTTGTTAGCAATTTCCATCAAGCCAACGATATCGGCATTCATGGCAGTAATGGCACTAACGATTTTCGCACGTTGTAACAGCATTTCTTCTTCGGTCAATGCGCCGCGGTTGCCACCCGATGGGTTAGTATCACCACCCACAACATCATTGAAGAAGTTCAGTACGTTAAAGCTGGCCACACGGATATCACCTTTAGTCGCCACACTTGGTGCATCTGTTCTATCATCGCCGCGGATAAAATCGCCAGCAGTAATAGTGTTCGTAGCCACTAAACGGTAAGCCCCGTAGCTATAACCAATCACCCCTTGCAGATTGGTCAATTGATCACCGACGCGGATATAACCTGTTTCAGCATTAAAGTCAGGGAAGTAAGGAATTACACCGTCAGCAGGTTTGTAATCGGATTCGATAAACAGCTGATTTTCTAGGTTAGATTTAACTAATGCCGTTGCCTCTGGAGAAAGCGCTGGGTATAACTGGGTTGGCTTCATCAAGGGTTCTTTGTAAGACACCAACATGTTATTACGCTTGCCCGCATAGTCGAAGCTAAAGGTGCGGCTGATCTTCAGATCACTGCCCGCATCTAATAGCACGTTCATGCCTTCATAACGCTCTAAAGCCTGCGCTAATGTTTCTCCCTCGGCAACATAGAAAGGCGCTGCGACAGGAACTTCCCC
Source organism: Shewanella sp. Sh95 (assembly GCF_001308045.1). Classification (NCBI taxonomy): domain Bacteria; kingdom Pseudomonadati; phylum Pseudomonadota; class Gammaproteobacteria; order Alteromonadales; family Shewanellaceae; genus Shewanella; species Shewanella sp. Sh95. The sequence goes on along the minus strand of NZ_LGYY01000025.1, from coordinate 29,536 downwards.
CTTCGCGCCCACTTCAAATTTTTTATCGGTTTTAATATCAATTTGGGTTAGACCGAAGTATTCCTTGACCTTACCCTGAACACAGATTTCAACCCCAGGTTGTATCGCTGCTGGCGGTGTTTCACCTAAAAAGACAAATACACCATCGGAAGTATATGGCGAGTTATCACCCTTCACTTCTTGCAAATAAAAACCTTTGAACAAACTCTCGCCACGGGCAGTCACCACCCCGCGAACCGTCACTTCACTTTCAGACTCAAATGCACCTTGAGGAACATAAGGGCTAGATTCTCCAGCACCTTGTACTTGATAAATAGGAACAATTTTCGCGCCACTGCAACTAAATACAGGTGTTTCTGGTGCGGTTGGCGTATTCAGAGAACCAAGACCAGTGAAAGTATCTTTAGGTAATTGTTCCCACTGGGCAGCATTAAAGACGGTATTTGCGACTAATGAGTCTAGTTTACGCTTAAGGGTAACATCAAGTCCCCAACCGACTGGCGTTGGCACATCACCAATAATATCAACCACGGCGCCATCTTTAACCAAAGCGACAGCATCACCGCCGTTAAAGCTTAAGCTACCAGAAAAACTATCGACGCCTTGTGGCAGGGTAATAACACCGCTTGAATTGAGAATCACTTTAGTGGCTTTAGGCGCAATGCTCTGGCCATCTAATACTTGCATATCTGACGCATCTGTTGCGCCATCTTTATAACGAACGAGCTTATAACCTGTGAGATCAATTGCCGCATCACCGCTGTTATACAATTCGATAGCTTTGTTATTAGAGCTACCTTCAACATACTCAGTGATTATGACATCAGCACTTGCCATCATAGGCAACGCCGCGGCTACAGCTAAAGAAATAGCCGTCAACTTATTAACATTTTCCATATCAACAACCCCATTATTATAATATTGCCGCTAATTTTTATTAACGTGCGGGCGGATTATTCCAGACTTGTAGGGCTAAAAAAAGGGGGCAAGATCTCACTATGCATGCATAACATATTGATGGAAATGTAATTTTACAGAGTAAATTGTCTTACATTCAGAACAGTGCCATAACACAAAATTATTAAACAGCGATAAAACAATAAGTAAGAAAAAGACATCCAGTCCCCCTAGTTAACCTAGGTGAACAAATAATAATCGCAAAAAAATATGATATTTTTATGATATTTTTAAACATGCCATTCTGAATAAGCGTATTAAATTTGTTGCTTTAAATATGCGTTATTCATTTAAAACTTAATCAGTATTCCATCGTTCTAAAATAATGGCTTATTGATACAGCAATATCTTGTTATTCAAATAGCAAAATAAAACACTAACAAAGCTAAATAGCCTGTTATAACTCGGTTTGCTAATGAATTAAAACAAAAGTAGGATTTAACAGCATAAAAAAATACCGCCCAAAGGCGGTATTTTTATAAAAGCATACTGTAACTAAAAATTACTTCTTAGCGGGTTCAGCAGCAGGTGCAGCTTGTGCTTTCTCAATTGATTTCAACTCAACTTCAAAAATCAGCGTTGAGTTTGGTGGAATCGTTCCAGTATCACGTTCACCGTAAGCTAAGTTTGCAGGGATAACAAACTTGTACTTAGCACCAACAGGCATTAACTGTACGCCTTCGGTCCAACCAGGAATAACACGATTCAATGGAAATTTAGCCGTTTCACCACGTTTGTAAGAGCTATCAAACTCTTTGCCATCAATCAGAGTACCTACGTAATCTACTTCAACCGTGTCTTCAGCCGCTGGCTTTTCACCTGAACCAGGAGTGAGTACTTCGTATTGCAAGCCCGATTCAGTGGTGACTACGCCTGGCTTAGCTTTGTTTTCTTCAAGGAACTTTTTGCTATCCTCGAGATTTTTCGCCGCAATGGCTTTAGCTTGTTCTGTACGTTTGTCGTTTAATTTTTTGTCTAAACTTTGAAGAATGGTTTGCATTTCTTCTTCAGTTAACTTCAGCTGATCATTCAAACCATTAGTAAAACCTGTCACGATCAGCGTGCGGTCAACTGGTAGGCCTAATTCTTCTTGCTCTTTAATATGACCAGACATATAACGACCGATTGAAGCACCCACACTATAGGCTTCTTTTTGTGCTTCTGTCGTTAATTCAACATTTGTGCTTGCATTTGTTGCTTTTTCTTCTTGATTACAAGCAGATAGGCCAATAACAGCCAATGCAACTAACGATAATTTATAAATCGATTTCATTAAAGCTTCCTCAGCATCCTCAAGCGGTTACAATAACCTAAGCGCGACAACTTTATACTAGTTATCTGGGTTATACCAACTAGATTCTTTATGGGTTAACTGTGATTAATTTCACTCTACCGAGTTAGAGACACCAACTTTAGGAGCAAGTTCATGAAGAAAACCCTACTGCTGGTAATTTGCACGATTTTTTTGACGGCTTGCTATCCTAAAGCCGAAGATATTCGCGTGCTCTCAAAAGACCCTTCTTACAGTGCAAGTCTCTCGAGTGATGGCACTCTCGCAATTGTCGCAACTCAGAATCAAGGAGTCCAATGTTGGGATTTAACCCAGCACAGCCTTAAATACCAATGGGTGCATGGCGACCTTAATACAGGCGTAGCCAGCACAGCCATTTCACCTAATGGAGAGTTCGCTGCATCGTTAAGCCGCGATTCAGTAGCACTATGGACAATAGCCGACGGAAAATCCGTAGGTTGGTGGTCACTGCCCGCATCGGGAGAAAGTGTTGCGGTAGCCAACAATGGGGTTTTGCTTATTGGTTTAAACGATGGCAGCGTAATGTCTCTGAATGCGGCCAAAACGGCACTGATTAAATTCTTAGGCCATAAAGAACGCGTCAATACGGTTGCACTGTCGGCGGATGGTCGCATCGCACTCACAGGGTCAAATGATATGCAGGCCATTTTATGGCAGGCACAAACCGGACAACCAATCCACACTTGGGATCTTGGTAGCCGGGTGACTAAGGTGGCACTGAACGACAGTGGTAGTTTAAGCTTTACCAATGGCAGTACGAATGAAGCAAAAATTTGGGACAACTCAACCGGTAAACTTTTAAATCAATTAGCAATTAATCGTCGCCAAATGACCTTTTCAGCAGTACGTTTTACTGAGCAAGACAAGCAGTTATTAACGGGAACTCCCGCCCGCGAAGTCATACTCTGGCAACGCAGTTCGGGTAAACCTATTGCACAATGGCAAATTGCGTTGACGAAAAACAGCCAAAACCGAGGAGCCGTTGTATACTCTGTGGCAATTCGAGATACCAATAAAGTCGTTAGTATCAGTAGCCAAGGCTTAGTTGAGACTTGGCAACAATAGAGGTTAGCCATGCAAGGTGTACAACAACAAATTGAAGAGCTGCAAACTAAATTAGCTTTTCAAGAACTCACTGTCGAAGAATTAAACCAAGAGGTGATTAAGCTGAATCGACTTGTGGCTCATCAACAGCACCAGATCCAGTTATTAGTTGGCAAGTTGCAGGCAATGGAGCCCAGCAATATTGCCACCCAAGCTGAAGAAACGCCGCCACCCCATTATTAATAACGAACTAAAATCGTCAGCCAAACGATGAAGACTAAATATCCAGGGAATGCGATGTTTAAAAATGAGATACAACACTCCTGTCAGCCGCTACCGATTGCCCAGGTAGGGGAAGCCATTTTAAAACAACAGGCAATTGAAGTACGCGACTTTGATGAAACGCTCAGTCAGTTAGCATCGCAAATGGTAGCAAGCATGGTAGAGGCAAAAGGCGTCGGTATCGCTGCCCCACAAGTGCACAGCCCGCTAGCGCTATTTATCATGGCATCACGGCCAAACGAGCGTTACCCCGATGCACCGCTAATGGAGCCCGTTGTAGTGGTTAATCCACACATCGAGTTGGCATCTTTACAACTCGAAAAAGGTGAGGAAGGCTGTTTATCTGTCCCAGGACAACGGTTTACCATTTGGCGTCACCACAGTATAGTTGTGCGCTATCAAAACCTAGCGGGACAGTGGCAACACGCCGAATTAACGGGTTTTATTGCACGTATTTTCCAACATGAATTTGATCATCTTCAAGGGATCACTTTGCTTGAGCGTTCACAAATGCCACAGCAAACACTAATGGCACAAGAAGGTAACCCACAGGCATGAACACCACCTTCATTCACTCTTTTATCAGACCCACCATCAGCACATTGATGCTCGCCGCCATCTTCGGTTCGAGCGGCTGTGCCTATAACAGTATTTTTATCAATTATCCGGCACAAATCGCGCCAATCAAACAAGATCTCAATACCGCGACGCCCATGGCGGATATCGACAAATTAGCCAGTAATATCCAAGGCAATGACGGTTTGCTTTACGCTCAAGAAGCGGGGCGCATCGCTCAAGTTGCGGGGGATTTTGCCAGCAGTAAAAAATACTACGAGCAAGCGGTGGCGGCCTACACCGCCTTTGATGATAAAGCCAAGATTAGCGCCAGCGATATCGGCGCGACGGCGACAAGCTTAGTGTTAAATGACAATGCGATTCCCTACCGCGGCCCGGGCTTTGAGCGCATTATGCTGCACCAATATCAGGCGCTCAATTACCTATTCAGCGGCGACTATCAAGGCGCGCTAGTGGAAGTTCGTCGTAGTAACGAATTGCAAAGTTCAGAGCAAGAACGCTATCAAAAATCGCAAAAATCGGTACAAGCTATGGCTAATGGTACGGTCGATGCCGAAGTGAATAAACTTGGGCAAGCGGCAGGCACAGTCACCAGCTCCTTCCTAAATGCTTATAGCTATTACACGACGGGCGTACTACACGAAGTGCTTGGTGAACCAAACGATGCCTTTATCGATTACCGTAAAGCAGCACAAATCACTCCTGATAACACGTATCTGCAACAGGATTTGGTCCGCCTTGCCAAACAACTCGGCATGCCGCAATACGATGAGTTTAAAAAGCGCTGGGGCGATGCCAAACTGCCTAAAGCGGGTGAAGGCCAAGTAGTGTTGATGGTCGAAAAGGGCTTTGTCCCCGAAAAACAAGCGCTCACAGTGCCCTTCACTATCCATGGCAACTGGCAAACCGTGTCTCTAGCGACCTATGGGCCAAACAATAGCTATGTGCCAGAGACACAAGTACAGGGCTTAGGCACAGTGCTTAAAACTGAACCTATCGCCAATATTGATGCCTTAGCGATTACCGCCTTGAAAGAAGATTTACCCGGAACCTTAGTCCGCCAAGTTGCAAGGGTTTATGCCAAATCGGAAATGGCTTATCAAGTCGAAAAAAGTGGTAAACCCGGCAATAATGCCGCCGATATTGGCAGTATTGCTATGCAGATTTTTAACGTTGTTACCGAACAGGCGGATCGCCGTAGTTGGTTAACACTGCCGAAACAGGCACAAATTGGCAGGCGTTATCTCAATCCTGGCGAATACACACTGCAATTGGATAAAGCACCACCGGCCAAAATTGACGTTGCCGCAGGCAAGACCACCTTGGTCTGGGCAATTGATACTGGTAATTACACCCGAATTTATTCAATAATCATTTAACCGAGCGGTGAATGTTTGAATAAAACGAGTGTCATTAAGTTTTTACAATCACAAAATGGAACTGACTATGAAACAATTTAAACTGATTTTTGTGCTGGCTGCCGTGATGGGTCTGGCTGCATGTCAATCTAAAGTAGAGTATGGTGATGCCACAGAGGTTGAAACCGTTAACGAAAACTTTGGCTCAACGGATCTGCAAGCCATTGCCGCTAAAATGGTTGATAGCATGATGACTTTCCCACCGATTGTGGCCATGACAGCGAACAACCGCCCAATTTTGTTTGTCGATAGCATCAAAAACAAAACCTCTGAGCATATCGATACTGAGTCAGTAACCGACTCTATCAGCAACAAATTATTGCGCTCAGGCAAGTTCCGTTTTATCGACATGACAAAAGTCGATTCAGTTCGTAAGCAACTGGATTACCAAAACAATACCGGTATGGTTGACCCATCAACCGCCATTAAGTTTGGTCGTCAAATCGGTGCCCAGTACATGCTGTATGGCAACCTATCTAGCATCGTTAAGCAAGATGGCAGCACCAAAGACGTTTACTACAAGATGACTATGCGTCTAATGGACTTAGAAACAGGTCTTATCGAATGGTCTGACGAAAAAGAAATCCGTAAAACTAAATCTAAGTCTTTCTTGGGCATGTAATCCCGCTCAAAGTGATAGGCTAATGCCGAAACATCCAAAAAAAGCCAGCATTTTTGCTGGCTTTTTTTACATTTTTAACATTGGTTATCCATGCTAAATAAGGTAGTGTACTCGCCCAAAACACTAAGCAATGATGCCGCTTTTGTATGGAGAAGAGTTCGCGACACAATCAGGCCGACTCTTGACCCACGACGCTGCATCTACGCCACAAATAAAGTAAATCGTTGAAGGATTTAAGTAGTGAATTTGTTTAAAGCTAGCCTAGTCGCCCTCACCTGCTCTGCATTAATGTCGTGCGCCGTTAAAAGTCCTTTAAATACAGGGCCAAGGGACGCCAGTCCCTATATCAGCCAGTATCAGGCAAGCCTACGTTCACAGGTAATATCGGATGTGCATTATGAGTTGGATTTTCAACTGACGGGTGACACGCAATTCAGCGCAACAACTAAGATCCACTTCAATCTTAGCGAGGTTCCTAAGCAACTGAGCTTGGATCTAAGCAAAGCACAAATTAAGCGTTTTTTGATTAACGGAACCGCCATTTACCCCAATTACAATGGTGCCTATATCAGCTTAAACACCCGCTTACTGACCTCGGGTGATAACACAGTTGAAGTGCAATTTACCCGAGCGCACAGCACTAATGGCGAAGGCTTGCATCGCTTCCAAGATCCCGTCGATGGCAAGGTCTACCTCTACTCTCACTTTGAGCCTGCCGCTGCTCAACAGATGTTTGCAGTATTTGATCAACCCGATTTAAAAGCCAATTACAAAATCAGTGTGACCGCGCCGAAGGATTGGCAAGTGATCAGTACCATGCGCGAGTCCTCTGTCACACCTGCGGGGACCATTAATCGTTGGGAGTTTCCTGAAACGCCTAAATTAAGCCCTTACAATTTCTCTATGCATGCTGGCCCGTACCATATGTGGCAGGATAATTCCGGCCGTTATCCTATGCGATTATTTGCACGACAATCCGTTGCTCACCAAGTGACCCCACAGGACTGGTTTACCTATACAAAACAGGGGTTAACCTTCTTTGATGCCTATTTTGGTATTCCTTATCCCTTTAAAAAATACGACCAAATCCTAGTGCCAGACTTTCTCTATGGCGCAATGGAAAACGCAGCAGCAGTGACCTTTGCCGAAGATCATTTCCTCCACAAAGCAGAAATGACCGCCGAGCAAAAACAAAGCTTGGCGGGTGTTATTATGCACGAAATGGCCCACCAGTGGTTTGGCGATTTGGTCACGATGAAGTGGTGGAATGGCCTGTGGTTAAACGAAAGTTTTGCTTCTTTTATGGGTACACTCGCGACCCAAGAAGCCACAGAATTTACGAATGCTTGGCGCAGTTTTTATGCTCAAGGCAAACAGCGCGCCTATGAGCAAGACAGCTTAGTCACTACCCATCCGATTGAAGTGCCTGTAGCGACCACCCAAAATGCCTTCGACAATATCGATGCTATTACCTATCAAAAAGGCGCCTCGACGCTCAAGCAGCTACGCCATTTACTTGGTGATCTGGTGTTCCGCCGCGGCGTGAGCAACTACCTCAAACAATACAGCTACCAAAATGCCGAGCTTGATGACTTTATCAATAGCCTCGCTAAAGCTGCGGGCAGAGACTTAAGCGCATGGACACAGGAATGGCTATACAGCGCTGGGGTAAACACCATTAAAGCCGAATACCGCTGCGACGGTAACCGCATTAGCGAATTTAGCCTATTGCAATATCCCGCTAGCAGCGAACTACCGACACTGAGGGAGCAAAAAGTCCAAATTGCACTGTTTACTAAAGGACGTTTCGATTTAAGGCATGAGACCACAGTACCAGTAACCTACAAGGGCGAGCGTACCGAGGTGAAACAATTAGTCGGTGAGCGTTGTCCCGATCTGGTTTACCCCAACTATGATGATTGGGGCTTTGTGAAGGTGCAACTCGATGAAAAATCCTTCGATACCGCCAAGCAACAGTTAAGCCGAGTTACAGATCCGCTATTGCGCTCAATGTTATGGCAAAGCTTGTGGGACAGTGTACGTGAGGGCAACCTGAGTTTAGATCAATACCTCAGCACAGTATTCGTCAACGCCCCAGCGGAGAATGACTACACTGTAGTCGGCCAAATTATTTCTAGCTTGCTACGCAGTAAAGAATACCTCGCGCAGATCGCGCCTATTCAGCAAAACTATGCTGAAAATGCAGTCAAAGGCTTAGCGCAAATGAGCCTTCGTAAGGCCATGGAGAGTCGAGGGGATAATGACTTCCAGCGCCGCTGGTTCGATGCCTATATCCAATTAGCCAGCGATCGTGACAGTTTACGTCATTTAGCGCAATTGCTAGACGGCACCACTAAAATCAAAGGATTAACTTTAGATCAAGATCTGCGCTGGGCTATCATAATCCAGCTTAATCGCTACGACTTCCCGAATGCGCAGCAACGTATAACACGGGAAATAGCACGTGATAACTCAGATTCTGGGGAAAAAGCGGCATTAGCCGCTCAAGTGATCCGTCCTGAAGCTGCCGCAAAACGTCGCTGGTTGAGTAAAGTCCACGCCGATGTCCTACCGTTTGCCAAACAGCGCATCATCATGGAAAACCTCTATCCTGCGGAGCAAAAACTCTTAAGCGCAGCCACAGCTGAAGAGCGCCTCGCAAACTTAGCCGATATGGACAAAAAGGGCCCAGTGTTTATGCGTAGCTACAGCCGTAACTTGATCCCAACCGACTGTAATTACAATAGTATTACCGCCTTGGATAAAGTATTAGACAGCCAAACAGGCTTATCTAATCTTAGCCGTCGTACTTTATTAGAAACGCGTCAAGCAGAGCAGCGTTGCGTGCTAATCAAAAATAAAATGACCCACTGATAATGAGTTGAAAAAAGAAGAGGCTCTGATGAGCCTCTTCTTTTTGCCTTGATCTTTACCTTACATGGGAAACCTGTAGATAAAAATGTAATAACTCTTTCAATGGTAGTGGCTTAGAATAAAAATAGCCCTGATGTTGATACACCCCTTTAGCCGCTAAATAATCTACCTGTTCTTGGGTTTCCACGCCTTCGGCAATCATCTCCATATTCGACTCGTGTCCAAAGGCAATAATGGCATCAAGTACAGCTCCCTTAAGATCTTTTGTACCAATGGTATCGATAAACATCTTATCAATTTTGATACTATTAATTCCAAGTCGCTGTAAATAGCTAAAACCGCCAAAACCCGTACCAAAGTCATCCAGTTTAAAGTCATGGCACAATGGTAAAACGGCTTTTATTTCAGCTAAGGCTAGCTCAAATTGAGTGATAGGTTTGCGCTCCGTCAGCTCAAATGCAATCCGCTTAACCATGGGATCTCGGTTTAAAGAGAACCATTGACTCAGCAAGCCAGACTCTAAGTGCTGCGCAACAATATTGATGCTTACCCAGCCTTTTAGTTGAGCTAAATCGCGATACACCTGATCTAGCAATAAATCGGTGATCGGTAATATGAGCCCCGAATCCTCAGCATAGGGAATAAATTGATTGGGCTGAACTAATACACCATCAAATCGACGCCAACGTACCAGCATCTCCTGCCCAACAACTTCGCCTGAACGGCAATCGATAATGGGCTGATAATAGGGAATAAATTCTTTTCGACTCATTCCTTTTTGCAGCAACATACCAAGCGACACTCGGGCAGATTGCCAGTTCCAATAAAAAATCACAGCTAAAAATGCTGCAATTAACGCTGCAATAAAGAGTACGACACCAATGCGATAAGCTTCTTGCCAGTAGAGATCATCACCCGCCTTTAAGGTTAAGGTGACATCTAACGTTTTAATATAACGAGATTTCTTGATAATGCTGTGGTTTTCATCAAGATTTTCTGTCCCCCTAACCATGGGGGAAAGCCCTTGATAACTGATGAGTAATTGATAACAACCGTGGCAAAGGTTAGATAGGGTTTCGTTATAAACAGAGCTATTAGTCAGCACGACTAACTTCTGCTCACCTAAATGAAAAGCATAGGCAAGACTACGAGCACGATCGGTGGCCGCGACCGTTGTCGCAATATCGACCTGTTGTGTGCCAAAAAATAAACTTCGAGATCGATCAAGATGGTAATTGACTGGCGGACCGATATTGGAGCATTTTTTACCATCGGCAAGTTCTAGCTGAATAAAACGAACAATTGCTGGACTCAAGGATTGACTATTGAGTAACGCAATATCATCTTCATTGCAGGTAAAAGATAATTTAGCAAATGCCCGTTCAATATTTTTTTGCTTAAAATCATCAACACCATTTGCAAAAGTAAGTGTTATTTCATCAAAATCACGATTAAACCTTTTTTCTATGCTATAGGCCGTCAACCAAGGATAAATTGTACTCGCTAAAAGTATTGGTAAAAGAAAGATTAAGCATGAATGTAACCAAGGATTAAAGCACCAGCGAGGAAAACTCCATTTCATCTATACTACTCTCTTACTTATGTTTGGGTGCACTTGCTTATGACACTTTAGGAATACTATGCTAAAAAGCCTTTCAAAACTGTGCAATAAAACAAGTTCACCATGATATAAGTAACTTTTGAAAATACTTATACAAAACAAAATACTGTTAGCTGCCACAACTTTATCAAATCTGAATGAACAACCATTAATGCTTTAGCTATTTCAGCCGCTATACTTTATTAACGTTAGGTTGCTAGCGGAATTTAAAGGAATAGAATATGCGTTCAACACTTAAAACTCGCCTACTTTTTAGTAGTCTCTTAGCCGTATTCATCACTGTTGCAGTACTGGTTAGTATTTCAAGCTACGTCATTAGAAATCATGCTATAGGCAATACCCAAGGCGAGATTGATCAACTAGCGAATACTTTTGCCGAAGGTATTGGACTGTGGATGAAAGATAGAAAAACAGCCATTACAAGCCTTAAAAAGACCATAGAGGCTGACCCGAGTGTGCAAATTACCCCTTATTTGTTACAAGCACATAATGCAATGGGGTTTGCACTCACCTATTTTGGTGATGAGCAAGGCAACATGTACCGCCAAGATCCAGCGCTCAATACCGCAAACTATGACCCACGTGTCCGCCCTTGGTATATGGATGCCAAAGCCGCTAATAGCATGGTTATGACAGCTCCCTATGTCAGCGCCACCCTTAAAAAACAAGTTGTGACTATCGCTGAGCCAGTGATGGTTGCGGGCCAACTCTTCGGTGTCGCCGCGGCAAACCTTACCATTGACCAACTCACCGATGCGGTACAGCGGCTCGAAGTCCCCGGTAATGGCTACACCCTGATGGTAGACAACACAGGACTAATTATTAGTCACCCAAATAGTAAGTTAAATAATCAACAACTTACTACTATTGACTCTGATTTTACCCCCACCTGGCTATCACAACGCGCCAATGCCAATACTATGGAAGAGCGTGAATTAGATGGTGAGACTCAGTTAGTCTATGTAGCGAACGTTCCGTCGACCGACTGGGCGTTAATATTTGTGATGAACAAACAAGAAATCATGTCGCAAGCGACTACGCTCGCTTGGTGGATGTCCGCCGTAGGCGCTGGGTTACTGGTAATGTTTGGTTTAGTATTAGTCGCAATCTTCAAAATGCAATTCAAAGACTTAGAACGAGTTGCTTTGGCACTAAATGATATCGCAGAGGGCGATGGCGATCTGACGGTGAGAATTCACACCGCAAACAGCCATGATGAAATTGGGATCTTAGCCTCAGGTTTTAACCGCTTTGTCGAACGTCTACACGGCATGATTTCAAGAATGCACAATATTGCGGGCCAACTTGAATACCAAGCTAAGGGCAGCAGTGCGTCTGCGGCAGATAACAGCCAACGCATTGCGGTTCAGCAGGATGAAGTGACCATGGTCGCCACCGCAGTGACCGAAATGGCCAGCGCCACAGAAGAGATTGCCAGCAACGCCGAACATACAGCGCAAACAGCGCAAAATGCCGTGAGCCTCTCGAATCATGGTCAAAAACAAGTGATGCAAAGTCAGCAATCTATTCGTAACTTAGCAAATGAGGTTGATACCGCAGGACGTATTATCAGCGAGCTGAATGAGCACTCACAAAAAATTAATAGCATTCTATTAACGATCAGTGGGATTGCAGAACAAACCAACTTGCTTGCGTTAAACGCAGCCATTGAAGCCGCTCGAGCGGGTGAACAAGGTCGTGGTTTCGCCGTGGTTGCCGATGAAGTTCGCGTATTATCGCAACGCACTCACTCATCAACCCAAGAAATTCAGGCAATGATTGAAACCTTGCAACAAACAGCTGGCAAAGCCGTAAAATCCATGACTCAAAGCCATGATATGGCAGAAACGAGTGTGGCTGATGCCAACTCAGCCAGCGAGAGCCTGCTGCAGATAAGCAAAGCAATTAATGAGATATCTGATATGGCAAGCCAAATTGCAACGGCCGCAGAGGAACAAACCTCTGTTACTAGCGAAATTAATCGCAATACCGAATCAATTCGTGAAGTCTCAGAAAACCTCTCTATTGAGGCCCAAAGTGCGATGGTGCAGTCACAGGAGTTGGCTCACTTAGCCGCCTCACTGCAACAGGAAGTATCACGTTTTAAACTATAAATACACTTGTTGCATTGATATAAACACCCGCTGTAGCGATTTTCGTTACAGCGGGTTTTAGTTAGAGTCTTAACACTGGCCTATAAGTGCTTTCCCTTCAAACCTTGATACCCCAACTCAATACGATTACCACCATTCTTTTTAGCCTTATACATGGCAGCATCGGCGCAGGAAATAAGTTGCTGTTCATCTTTGCCATGCTCAGGATACAAAGCGACACCAATACTTGGAAAAATATGAATTTGCTGCTCTACAAGCTCAAAAGGCTGATTCAATATATCCAGCACTTTTTGAGCAACGAGCAAGGTATTGTGTGCAGAATCAACTCGCTCCAGTAAGATAACAAATTCATCGCCACCAAAACGCGCGACCGTATCAGAAACTCTCACGCAGCTAAGAAGCCGCTGCGCGGTAATTTGTAACAACAAATCTCCCACACTATGTCCGTAGGTATCGTTAACCCATTTAAATTTATCTAAGTCTAAATAAAGTAAAGAGAAATAACTCGAATCTCGATGCGCTCGAGATAAAGCCTTTTGAAACCTATCGTAAAATAACTCTCTGTTGGGTAGATGAGTCAACTGGTCGTAGAGTGCTATCTGCTCTAAGCGAGCCAACATTTGACGACGTTCGATGGCGAACGCAATTTGAGTCGAGACAAACTCCACCAATTCACAATCTTGTGTAGTATAGCTTCTCGAACCTGGGTTGCTATGCATTATCAACGCGCCAATCACCCCTTTGTGCAATCTCAACGGCACGCCGAGCCAGCAATCTTTAAAAGTTACTGCTAATGGCGATGAAAGCGTGTTCGACATGGGACAAAAGAGTAAGGATTGTCCCGTTTGAATGATCTGCTCAGCAAAATAATTAGCATTACTGATATATGCGATATTTTGATCGGACACCGATAACTGGTAAGGAAAATCTAATTGATTTGAATCTTGGTCATAAAGCGCGATAGCAAAATTTTCTGCGGGTAAAAGTTTTGCAATGATCTGGTGGATATGACTATAGAGGGATAACAAATCCTCGGCCACATGAACCGCCTCAGAAATCTCGTATAACGCGGCTTGCCGACGCTCAGCATTTTTATTTTTGGTAATATCGCGAGCCACCGCAACGCGTTGTTGATATTCATCAGACCAGCGGGCTGACCACAGAATATCCACTATGCTGCCATCTTTGCGTATATAACGATTTTCAAAATCGATTTTATAGTGATCTGTCATAATTTCATTGGCCGCAGCAAGCGTACGTTCACGGTCTTCTGGTAAAACCAAATCCAACATCTGCATACCAATCATTTCATCTGGCGTGTAACCAAAAATACGTTCAGCACCCGCACTCACAAATTCAAATCGCCCCGATTTATCCACCACACAGATGGCATCTAATAGCAAATCAATAAAGCGACCAAGTGAAGTATAACCTTCGTTTTTCACACGACTCTCCCACCACGCCTGCAGACAAAACGAGAATAGCTAACTGACTATTGCAGCTAAGCTTTGCATCCCTGTATAGAACCAACGCGCGAATACTCGATGATTAAGGTTAATAGTACATAATATCATACTATTAGAGTAGGGTAATTAGCATGGCAGTTCCACTATTACAACATTCCATACATAAAGCCGGATTGGACATTAGCTTAACCCAATAACAGCATCCGCAAGATGCTTAGTATTTGACTGAGATAAAACTCTTTGAGCACAATAGCCAATTCAAATTTAGTTGATTATATCTGGAGTTATTTTGACGGCGCTTAAGTCACCTTCACACCAAGCGAATCATTTTCGCCTAGGGCTTGCAATGTGGTCTCATCAGCATTGGCAAAGCAGTGTTTATGGTGTAACAACTAAGCAAGCCGATCGCCTTGCCCGCTACGCAACCATTTTTAACACTGTAGAAGGTAATACCAGTTTTTACGCCACGCCAAATACACAAACAGTGATGAACTGGCACAGCGCAACACCAGATGACTTTCGCTTTACCTTTAAACTACCGCAGCTCATCACCCATCAAAGACAGCTGCAACATTGTCAGCAGGAACTAATGGAATTCTTTCGGGTGATGTCGCCCTTGGCTGAAAAAACTGGGCTATGGAAGATCCAACTTCCCGCCTACTTTGGCCCGGAGCAACTAACAACCTTGGCGCATTTTTTAGAAATGCTTCCCCAAGGCTTGACCTATGGCGTTGAAGTACGGCATTTAGCCTTTTTTGCGAAGGGAGAGGCTGAGCGAGCACTAAACCGCTTGCTGATGGGTAAACAGGTAAATCGCATCATTATGGACAGTCGGCCCTTGTTTGCCCTACCGCCCGCTAGCGAAGCAATTATTGATGCCCATAAGAAAAAACCACAATTGCCCGTACATGCTATCGCAACTGCAAATGCGCCAGTGGTTCGCTTTATCGGACAAACCGATGGTACTATCGAAGCCTTAGCCGCCAATAACGATAAGTTACAGATCAAAAACAACGATAGCTTTTTCAACAATTGGTTACAGCAACTTCCCCTCTGGATTAAAGAAGGTCGAGAACCCTATCTTTTTATCCATACACCCGACAATCAAACGGCTCCAGAGCTCGCAGTTCGTTTATATCAGCAGTTACAGCAGCAAATCGCCGCTGAGATTTGCTTACCAACAATCAAGTTACACACACCACCATTGGCAGATCCTACCGCGCAAATGCAACTCTCTTGGTAAGAGGCTGCATATCAACTTCAGCTTAGCCCCAAATTGAGTTAGCGAGAATAAAGACCAATGCCGACAAGAACATCGTAATAGGCAGCGTGAGTACCCATGCCAATAGAATTTGCTTAATGGTTTGGCTTTGCAGCCCAGAGCGATTAGCAACCATAGTACCCGCAACCGCCGAAGATAGAATATGCGTAGTTGAAACTGGCATACCCGTAACGCTGGCAATCCCGATCGAAGCCGCAGCCGTCACCTGCGCAGCAATACCTTGGCTATAGGTCATTCCAGACGAGCCTATTTTTTCTCCCACGGTATAAACAATTCGCCGCCAGCCCACAAGCGTGCCACAACCCAAGGCAGTCGCAATCGCCACGATCACCCAAAGCGGCGCGTATTCGGTCGATTTAGTCAAATCCTTACGCCATTTAGCTAAAGAGCTTAACTCCTTGGCTGGTAAGTCTAATTTAGACACTTTACGAGCGGTATCATCGATACACAGCAACAACCTACGCACTTCACGGCGCTCTTCTACCGTCATATCTTGAAAACTATTCGCCCTATCCAAACGGCGATCAAGCAACGACATCGCGGGTAACACGGTCTGTGCCGAACAATGGCTCAACAGCTCATCACTCGCCTCAAGCTGCGCTTTTACATCAACTAAATCGCTAATTATCGCTTGATTGCGGCTATAGATAGCCATAATCCGCCGGTTTGCATCCTGCGTCCTTGCCAAATCATAGGACTGGCTGCTCATATCGAGGGCAAAATACGCTGGGGCCATACAGATAAGCACCAGCATCACTAAACCTATGCCTTTCTGCCCATCATTCGAGCCGTGGGCAAAACTCACCCCCATGGCCGAAGCTATCAGGCTGACGCGCGCCCAAAATGGTGGATGGCGTTTACCATTAATCTGAAATTGTTCATCGGGCGTACGGTGGATCTTGTGCTTTTGCCACATGAACTTCATCAGCAATAGCAGTGCTCCAGCCAGCACAAAACCAAGGGTGGGCGAAATAATCAGGGATAACATGATTTGCGTGGCTTTAGTGAGATTAATGCCATGCAATATAGGCTGGTGATGTATCCAAGCAAATGCGCCACCAACCCCCATAATCGAACCAATTAAGGTGTGGGAGCTAGAAGCTGGAATACCAAAGTACCAAGTACCTAAGTTCCAGATAATGGCGGAAAATAACAGTGAAAACACCATTAACAGCCCTGGAGTGGAGTCCATCCCCAACAAGGAGTCAACGGGAAGAAGATGTACTATGGCATAGGCTACGCCAAGTCCGCCAAGTAACACTCCCGCAAAGTTAAAAAGGGCTGATGAAACCACCGCTAAATTTGCAGGCATAGCTTTGGTATAGATCACCGTCGCAACAGCATTGGCGGTATCGTGGAAGCCATTGATAAATTCGTAGGCCAACACAAATAACACTGCCAGCACTAAAGCCACCGACCAACCAAAGCCGATAGAGGTAAATATCTCAAACATAAATCGCGAACCTATGACGAGGACGCCACAGATTACGCCCAAGGTTGGGTATTTGACAGTGAAAAATTATTTAGATTTTCAAAAAGTGAATTAGTGCTCAATAACTTTGAATCCAACTTGCAATTAACAAATCGCTTGATGCAAAAACGCCAGCACTGAGGCTGGCGTTTTGATTCACCCATATAGCTTACTGTAGATGACCTGCGTTATGCAGTTCACGTTCGTTCATCGGCGGTGGTGTCCATTGGTACATCCACGTTTCAGACAAAGGTTGACCATCTACTTCTAAGTAAACTCTTAGGTTAATCGGCTCAACGCTATCCTCTGGCGGCACGAGGTCAAACATAGCGCGGTAACCATTGATCGCATGTTGTGGGCGAGCAGAGTCGATTTCCACACGGCCTTGTGAAGTTGAAATAACCGCTTTCACTTGAGTATCTTTACCCAGCATTGGTAAAGAACCACCAGCAAAATCAATCACGAAGCGCTTGCTATAGTACTTACGCTTTTGACCAACTACGCCACCAATACCAGTAAAGGTATCCACTACGCGGGCACGGGGTGACTGCACAGGTGGAGTACCGCCCCAGTACATGTTGTAGCTATAGAGCAACTCTTGGCCTGGTTGAATGGGCTCTGCAGGATTCCAGAAAGCCACGATATTGTCGAAGGTTTCGTCCAGTGTTGGAATTTCAACTAACTGCACCGAACCTTTACCCCAATTACCTGTTGGTTCAATCCACAGACTTGGGCGCTTCTCGTAGAATACGCCGTCATCTTGGTAGTGGTCGAAATTACGGTCGCGCTGCATTAACCCAAAGCCCTTTGGATTCTCATCGCTATAGGCGTTGAATCTCAAGTTACTTGGATTGCCCAGAGGGCGCCAAATCCATTCACCGTTCCCCGTATGCATGGCAAGTCCATCTGAATCGTGGATCTCTTGACGCCAGTCGTAACCTGTACGGCGATCATTCTCACCGACCATGAACATACTTGTCAGTGGTGCAACGCCTAAACGTTCGATAGCCTTACGCGGATAAATCGCCGCATCAACCTTCATCTTCAAACGCTCACCCGGCTCGATATCAAAACGGTAAGCCCCGGTCACGCTTGGCGAATCTAACAGTGCATACACAGTCGCAATATTAGAACCTGGTTGCGGCTTCTCTAACCAAAAACGGGTAAACATCGGAAATTCTTCAGGCTTAGGCAACGCAGTATCAACCGCCAAACCACGGGCAGAAAGACCATATTGCATTTCCTGACCGACCGCGCGGAAATAGCTTGCGCCCAAGAAGGCGACCACGTCACGTTGCCAGTCAGTGTTGAACTGCATTCTAAAGCCTGCAAAACCTAAATCTTTAGGAAGCTGGCTACCCTTTACCTTCGACTTACCGTAATCGAACATAGAAGGAGAATATTCAATCAGTTTAGCCTTGCCATTTTCCAATTGGTAAATGTGCACTGGTGTATCGAAATACAGGCCTAAGTGGAACAACTCGGCGCGAAACTCCGAATCATCCTCATGCCACAGTGCGGCTTTTTTCTTGAAATGGAATTGCTGGTAATCATCCCAGCTCATGCCCTGTAAGCTTTTTGGTAACTCACCCTTGTGGCTTACATAGGACTCTGTCGCCAGCGTATGGGCATAGCCTTTTAACCAAGCGTAGCTAAACTCTTCTTCCTGCGGCGCACTGGCTTTACCCGCTGCACAAGCAGATAAGCTTAACAACACACTACAGGTGAGCAGTACGCTGCCAACCATCCGTTGTAAGCGGCTACGAGTAGACTGAGCTTCTACCGATGGCATCACCATCGGCTCAGGATTTAAATGTCTTTGTTCGGGAAATAAATTGGGTTGCATAAGCAGACTCTGAATTGGTGTAACTTCCTGACACTTCTCTGCAAAAGTAAGCATTATTGCAGTGACTGCCCTGTGGAGAACTGTTGATGACAGTGATAACAATAACTCTATCTTCATCAGTTCGCCAGAATCTAACATAATTTCGACGCAATGGAATATGTCACAGTGACAATATTCAATACTGACGCCAGTTTATGAAAATAGTATTAAAAAGGGCTGCAAAATGCAGCCCTTTATGGTCATAAAGCCAATTAAGTTATAACTTTGTATCTATTACTGTTTTGCGTTTGTTATTAGCAATAATCAAGGCGATTAAACACACCACACCCACGGCGATGCCCACTGGTTGACTCAGGGATTGAGGTAAACCTAAACCAATACCTGCGGTAACAATGTAAGACACTGTCACACAAGTGCCCGCAATCGCAGGCAAGCTTACTATCCAGTGAAAACTGCCTCTATCGAATAGATATTTTGTCGCCAACCATAGCACACTGGTCGATAGCAGCATGTTTGAGAAAGCAAAATAACGCCAGATCAAGGAGAAGTCGATCTTGGTCATAAAGTAAGCGATGGTCAGAATAGGCGCCGCTACCAGCAAACGGTTACGCATACTCTGAGGGATATTAAAGGCGTCGATAATGGTTAGACGCAGCGATCTGAACGCGGTATCCCCCGAGGTAATCGGAAATACAGCGACCGCAATAATTGCCATCACGCCGCCTAATACCCCAAGATAGCTCGTAGCCACTTGGTTAACCACTAAGCCAGGGCCGCCTTGGTCTAGTAAGCTCTTAAGCTCAACATATCCGCCCGGGAAGGCCGCAATCCCCGCAGTCGCCCATACACAAGCCACCACACCTTCAGCCACCATAGCGCCGTAGTAAACTGGGCGAACGTATTTCTCGTTTGTCAGGCAACGTGCCATGATAGGTGCTTGAGTTGAATGAAAACCACTAATAGCACCACAGGTAATAGTCACAAACAGTAATGGCCAAATCGGTAAACCATCGGGGTTAGGTTCCAATAACTCATTGTTGTAATGGCTGTGGTTGAAGTACGCGAACACATCGCCCATTTCGGGTAACTGCGGTGCATTGATGAGGAGAG
This sequence comes from Shewanella sp. Sh95, assembly GCF_001308045.1. Classification (NCBI taxonomy): domain Bacteria; kingdom Pseudomonadati; phylum Pseudomonadota; class Gammaproteobacteria; order Alteromonadales; family Shewanellaceae; genus Shewanella; species Shewanella sp. Sh95. The sequence goes on along the minus strand of NZ_LGYY01000025.1, from coordinate 9,541 downwards.
CCACTGCAATCGAAGTGGTCATCACGATCATTAATAGGCCAAACGCGGGGTACAGCTTAGTGATGATCTTATCGATTGGCAGCATAGTGGCTAAGAAGTAATAGGCCAAAATCACTAATACCCAGAAGGTGTTATTGCCAAAAATAGTATCTTTAAAATAATCGAGATTACTGAGTAGTCCTGCAGGGCTCATGATAAACACCACGCCCACGAAAAAGAGTAACATCGCAGTAAACAGCAGCATCACGCCTTTAAAATAGATATTAAAATAGTGACCTGCGATTTCAGGCAGACTCTTTCCATCTTCTTTTATGCTTAACACCCCAGAGAAATAATCGTGCACCGCGCCGCCGATAATGTTGCCTAACACAATCCAGAGTAAGGCCACTGGACCATATAAAGCCCCTAGAATAGGGCCAAAAATCGGCCCGACACCGGCAACGTTTAAAAATTGGATTAAAAACGCTTTAGCTGGGTGGACGGGTACATAGTCCACGCCATCTTCGAATCTTGCTTGGGGTGTTTGCGCTTTAGGATCAATCCCAGCTTGGCGTTCAACAAACGGACTATAAAACTTGTATGCCAGCACTAAGAGCGCAAGACATAAGAAGAAAATTAACATTATTTAACTATCCATACTTTAGTAGAAGGTGATTAACTAGAGAGTTTCATTGAGTTAGCCAATGAGATCAAGCCATCACATACTAGACTAAAGTCGGGTTGATAAATCTAAATTTACGATAAGACTCGCTTATCTAAATAGATTTTTCAAATAATTTGTCTGTAAAAAATAAATCCAATCTTCTCTATAAGTGTTTCAGCTATTGGCGGTATAGCTTGTTTAAGCCTTAACTCAGCACAAATTCAAATAATGGCGCCGTATCATCTTCCTCTTGAATGAGTCTGTCCGTCTTTACAAATCCATGGCGCAGCAACACCCGCTGGGATGCAACATTATGCAGTGCCACATGGGCAAAGAGCGGCCTTGAGATCACTAACGGTAAAAATGTGCTCAAGGTTAAGGTTGCGACCCCGCGCCCCCAAAATGCACGGTCAATCCAGTAGCCAATCATCGCCTGACCATCCCTATGCCAATGACCGATATTGCCAACCAGCAAGCCATCGACTTCTATCCCCCGTGCCAGTACCGACGCCTGTCCGAGGATATTTTGCTGCCAGTGAAGGTAAAACGCCTCACGGTCCCGCGAGGGGAACTGCGCCAATTGGGATGCAATCGGATCCTGCTGATGGGTAAAGATCAACTCCAGATCATCTTGTTCTATGGGTCTCAATGTCACATTCGATACGCGTGTTTGCTTATCCATCCTATATCTCTATTCAATTTCATCATCATGACATCTCGACATTCGCCGTCAGCTAAAAAAATGGGCGCATAACCCAAGCAGAGGTTAGCGCCCTAAGAGGCAAAACAACATCATTTAAACAAACAAAATCACAATTAAGGTGGGGAGGGTTAACGCAACCCAGCAAATCACTAACTCACACTAACTGAAGATCACGGCAAATACGGGCGCGCCCAGCACCATCGCAATCCCGATAAAAATCATGGTCAAACTGGCAATGACGCCCTCTTGCTGGCCTAACTCACTGGCTTTGGCGGCGCCCGCACCGTGGGCTGAAGCGCCCAAGGCCACGCCTTTACCTAAAGAGGTGCGAATATGCATCAACTTGAACAGCGGCTCGCACACTAACATGCCGATAATACCGGTGATGAGCACCATCATGGCGGTCAGTTCTGGCACACCGCCAAAGGCGCTTGTGGCCTCCATCGCAAAGGGCGTAGAGACCGAACGCACCAACAAACTCTTTGCAAGCTCCACAGGTAGAGGCACAAATTTGACTAATAGCCAGCTCGACACCATGCCCAGCAACAGTCCAGCCATCACGCCAAGGGCAATGGTCAGCGGATATTGGCGAATGAGTTTACGCTCCCGATAAATCGGCAAGGCAAATGCGATTGTCGCCGGAGCAAGCATCGCCATTAACCAATGGGTGTATTCAAAATAAGTCGGCAGTGGAATATCGAGATTAAACACCAAGAGCGTGATCACTACAGGCGCAAGTACAATCGGCGCTAACCACCATACCCGGTGGCGCTTATACAAACGCTTCGCCGCAAAATAACAAAATAGTGTTAATAACAAGCTGATAAGTGCCAATCCCGTCTGCGAAAACACTAACTCAGAGACAACCGCAGGACTTAAGCTAACGCTCGACATTACACGGCCTTAGCATGGCGACGCGCATGCTTTTTGATATTGAGCTGACGCTCGAAGCGAAACACTCTATCAACCACAAATCCCGTACCCACCATCACGCATACACTGCCCATCACTAAGGTGAAGAGGATATTCAACCCATATTGCTCAAACAGGCCTTCGTACTTGATAACTGAGATCACTGGCGGAATAAAAAACAGCAGCAGCTCACCGATAAGCCAAGCCGCGCCGAGCTGCACGGCATTTTCAGGAATTAACTTAGTCGCTAACAAAATCAGCAACAGACCTAAACCTAATACACTACCAGGCACTGGTGAATGCGCCCAAGAGGCAAACCAATGGCAGGCAAAAGACAATAAACAAAAGAGGCCAATTTGAGTTAACAATACAGCCCCATGACGGCATCGACGTATTGCGGCTTGTAGGAAAGACATGCGGTTTCTCGATTTACACCAAAAGTTACTATGGGATTATTTTAGGCTTGCCTATTAAATAAAAAAAATGAATATTAAGCATGTAATCCATGAATTTTAAGAATGCATTATAGGGGCGAGAATGGATCTCAAAGTGCTGCGCTATTTTATCGAGATCATCGATGCTGGCGGTTTTGGTAAAGCCAGTGAAAAGGTTCATCTCACCCAACCCGCCCTCTCCAAGGCGCTGCGCCAATTAGAGGAAGAACTCGATCTCGTGCTACTCGAGCGCGGCAAACGTGGCACTCAGGTCAAACTCACCCAAGCAGGAGAAGTGGTTTATCGCCATGGTAAGGAGTTATTAGCCGGACGCCAACGTATGCTGGCCGAACTCAGTGCCCAGCGCAGTTTGACTGCGGGTGAATTAAAACTCGGCCTCGCGCCGCTCGGCAGTGCTGAGATTTTTGCCCCAATCATTGCCAAGTATCGCCAGCAGTATCCACAAATAGAGATGCACTTATTAGTCCGCGGTGGCGTTGAACAAACGCTCGCAATTCAAAAGGGCGAAATCGAACTAGCCACTGGCATAATCGACCTTGATGATGGCTATGACGGCATTCGAGTGTTTAACGATCCTATGGTGGTAGTGCTGCCCAAGGAGAATCCCCTTACCTCGCGACCAATGCTGTCGATCCACGACTTAGTCGATGAGCCACAAGTGATGTTTGAGACTGAATACACCCTGCATCAATTGGTGCTCAACGCCTGTCAGCAAGCCGGATTCTCACCTCAAAATATCACCCGTGTTAGCCAAGCAGACTTTGGTATCGCACTGGTGGCTGCGGGAACTGGCGTGATGATACTGCCGCGCTCAATCGCGCGGCGTTATAGTGTGGCGGGGGTGGTCAATATTCCACTGGCGAGTGACGAATTGCGCTGGGAGTTATCGCTATTTTGGCGCAAAGAACAAGTATTGTCCTTTGCGGCACTGGCGATGATCGCGTTAGTTAAAAAGCACTTAACGCAAAAATAACCTTCTACCAAGGTACGACTAAGCTAAAACGCACTAAGGTATCGTTATCCCAAGGCAGAATAGGCAAGTAGTCGGGTGAGTGCACACTCTCCTTGGCATAGTGGTCAAGGTTGTATTCGGTATACTCCACATACAGTAACCACTGGCTCCCCTTCTCCCAGTAATCCGTATCGTAACTCATGCTGAAGCGATATTGATTTTCAAGCCATTGGTCGCCATCGTTCCAAGTTTGCGCAGCTAAGTTCACGTTTAATTTGGGCGTTAAATCAACACCAACGCTACCCATTACAGTGTAAGCAAACTCACTATTACCAAAATCGCCTCTATCGTAACCTCGGGTGCGGGGCACGTCATCGTCGATCTCCAAAAAGTAATAGCCCGCACCCGCCTTAAGCTGAGCTTGGGTTTGTTGGCCTTGATAATTGGCTGTTAGTCCTGGAAAAAACTTCGCCTGCTTCTCCACTGAACTCACAGTATTACGCTTGCCCTGCAAATCCACTTGCCAACCTAAGGATAACTGCGGGGAAAAACGATAAAGCTCTCCAATCGCGGCATATTCCGATTTAAACCACATCGGAATATGGTCAGGATCCAGCTTATCTCTATCAATATCGATAAACATATCCAGCACCGCAGACAGATAAATATCCGATGCAGTGGTATGTTCAATAATGATATTGCCATTGGCCCCAAAGGTATGCGAATTTTCTTGTTCGACAATAAAATCATGAATGCCCATAGTGTAATGCCATTGGGTTGATTCCTCTGCATAAACAGAGGTTGCTAAACTTAAAAGCAACGCTACAGGCGCCAAAATTTGGTATTTCACATAGTGCTCCATCAATTGCGATTTAAAACTGCCGATTAGATGATTTAAGTTTAATTTAATCAATTTTGCATCATTTGTATCTGAGATAGTTCATAAAAATCCAGCCTATTCACTAAAGTGAATAAAAATTAGCTCACCTCATCACTTTGAAGCGCTAAATTGCTATTCACGGTCACCCTAAACAATTTCACAACCTATTAAAAAACTATTGATATCAAACACCACAATCATAATAAATATGGTGTCGTTATTTAAACTGCCAGTGTAATAATGAATTTTTAATCACAAATAAAGCATAATTATTGACACGAATACGCAATCCTCCTATAGTCGCCACATTGCCAGTTATCCAAAAGAGAGTATTAAATGAAAAAATCCATGTTATTAGGCGGCCTAGCCCTCAGTGCCACCTTGTTGTTAGCTGGATGTGGGAAAAGCAACGATGTTTTAGTGGTAGGAACCAATGCGGCCTTCCCGCCCTTTGAATACGTTGGCGGACAAAGTGGCGATGAAATCAAAGGTTTCGACATTGAGCTTGCCAAACAAATCGCTAAAGATGCCGGCAAAACGCTTAAAGTCGAAAACATGAAATTCGATTCACTGATCGTCGCGCTAAACTCAGGCAAGATTGATTTTATTGCCTCGGGCATGACCATCACACCAGAGCGCCAGGCCAGCGTTAACTTTTCGGAGCCCTACTATGAGGCAACTCAAGTGCTGCTCGTCAATAAAGATAACGACACAATTCATACCCTTGATGACATTAAAGACAAACACTTTGCGGTGCAGCTCGGCTCAACCGCCGATATGATGTCTAAAAAATACACCCAAAATGTCACTGCTTTTAACACAGGCTTCGAAGCCATCATGGAGCTGAAGAATGGTAAAGTCGACTTAGTGCTATTCGATAGCGAGCCTGCGGCGAACTATCTGGCGAAAAACCCCGATCTCAAACTGATCAAGCTAGATTTCCCCGCTGAGTTTTATGGTTTTGCGGTGTCAAAACAGCAGCCTGAACTCCTCACTAGCATTAATAACACGCTGAAAAACTTGAAAGAAAGCGGCCAATATCAGACGCTCGTTTCAGCCCATATCAAGTGATCCCTATGTTAGAAGCAATCAATACTTCGCTGTTTAGTCCCATTGGTGACGACGGCATGATAGGCATACTGCTGATCTTAAACGGCTTAAAAGTCACCTTGATTGTGACCTTCTTCGCCATGTTATTAGGCGCAGTATTAGGCGTGGGCACCACACTGATGAAGATGTCATCAAAGTGGTATATCCGCTTTCCCGCCGAACTTTATGTTGGCGTTATCCGCGGCACGCCTGTGGTGGTGCAGTTAGTGATCCTTTACTTCATCGTGCTGGCCGCATTCGATGTCGATAAAATTACCGCCGCCATTATCGCCTTTGGTTTAAACAGTGGCGCTTATATCTCTGAGATTATTCGCGCAGGGATCCAAGCCGTCGATAAAGGTCAAACCGAAGCAGCACGCTCGCTTGGACTATCGCAAGCCATGACCATGAAACTGATTATTCTGCCGCAGGCGATTAAGAATATTCTGCCCGCGTTAGGCAATGAGTTTATCGTGCTACTCAAAGAAACCGCCGTAATTGGCTTTATTGGCGGTGTGGATTTAATGCGGGCGGGCGAGATTATCCGTAGTCGTACCTTTGAAGACAGTATCCCACTCTTTACCTGTGCGCTGATTTACCTGTTCCTGACCTACAGCTTCACATTTATGCTGTCGAAATTCGAAAAGAGGTTGAAGCAAAGTGATTAACATAACCAACCTACACAAAAGTTACGGCGATAATGCGGTCCTTAAGGGCATCAACGAACATATTCGCCAAGGCGAAGTGGTGAGTGTGATCGGCCCCAGCGGCAGCGGTAAAAGCACCTTTTTACGTTGCATCAACCTGTTAGAAAAACCCACCCAAGGGGATATTGAAATCGAAGGGCAATCCATTACCGCCAAGGATGCCTGTGTCGATAAATTGCGGCAAAAAGTGGGCATGGTGTTCCAAAACTTCAACCTATTCCCCCATAAAACCGTATTACAAAACATTACCTTAGCACCTGTGAGCCTAAAGTTAATGACCCAAGCCGAAGCCGATAACAAGGCGCTGGCGCTGCTTACTCAAGTGGGCTTGCAGGATAAAGCCAATGCCTATCCTTCCAGTCTCTCGGGCGGACAAAAGCAAAGGGTTGCCATTGCCCGCGCACTAGCGATGGAGCCGGATCTCATGCTATTCGACGAGCCCACCTCAGCACTCGACCCCGAAATGGTTGGCGATGTACTGGATGTGATGAAGGACTTAGCGCAAAAAGGCATGACCATGGTAATTGTGACCCACGAAATGGGCTTTGCACGCGATGTTTCCGACAGAGTCATCTTTATGGATGGCGGCTATGTAGTGGAGTCCAATATCCCCGAGGAATTATTCACCCGCCCCAAAGAAGCCAGAACCCAAAGCTTTTTAAGTAAGGTATTGAGGTCATAAAGACTTATACAACATTGAAAGGTGAACAATGGTATTTGCGCGATGATACGCCACACGCTTTAAGACACTTAAAGCTAGAGCTGATTGTTGGATGAGTCATGGCATTCACTCAACGACACGCAGCGTGTCCATCCGTGGATGCTCGACCGCCCCGTCTGATGTGAATGGATTCACGAATGCCGCGATGGCATGGATGCCAAAGAGCGGCCTTGGGGCGGACGGTCGTCTCGCTAATCACCATGACTCACCCTTTTAGCATCGGTGTAGCTTGTAGGTTTTAAAGAAACACACAGCATGCTTTGGGACAAAATCGTGATAGCCCCTTTGCTCTAACTCGTCAGTTTCGGATTAAAATTTCTATAAATTAACGCCCGCGTAATGGCTTTTTTGGAGCGCTAGCGGAAAACAAGTCTCGATTGACGCGATTGTTAAGTGCGATCTATGCATAATTTATTTAAGAAGTTCTGTTAGCCTTTCATATGATTCGCGCATTTTTTCAACAAGTGACGGGTAGATTTCCATGAGGCCAGAGTTTGCACCAAGGCCTAGGCGACTAATTACAAAATCTAGTTTTTCTTGCTCACTCTGTTTAGAGCCAATATGAGAATAAACTACCCGTAAATCATAGAGAATATAGAAAGGTGACATCAAAGTAGGTATATCTTCACCAGAACAGCTAAGCTCAATCGTTTTTTGCAATAGCTTAATACTACCAAGTTTTTTGGGATCTCCACCTAATTGCGAAATCACATCGCCCAACGCTTCCTTATCAAACGACTCAAGGTATATCTTATTAAGCGTATCCGCTACGTGTCTTCGTTCTTTTTCAGTGTCCACAACAGGTGTGTTAAAAGACACTGAAAGATCAAACACCTCACTATCTAGGTGAGCTATTTTTATACCAAATTTATTGAAGCAGGCTTCCAGAAACGTTGAGCGACTTTTAAATAATGCATCTTCTTTAGATAAGTCGGTAAAAATACATTCGATTTGCCCATCGTAAAATTCTGAACCTATAGAGTGATCGGATGCGATATTTTCAGAGCGGAGATAATATTGTTCAGCATCTGGAAGGCGAGCAATATCGCCCAACCACATAACAACCTTACCGTTTTTATTAATGCCAAATGGCATTGAGAAATCATCACCTCTCCGTATCTTTCCATATGTGGTTGAAGCAAAGCTCAATCGATAAGTTGGGGATGAATCATATTTTAAAAGTACTTCTCGATTAAAAAATACTGGAGTAAGAAAACCTTCATCCCATGGCCGCTTAAGTCCAGGAATATATTTATAGTCGTCTGAATCGTAAATGAATGGAACAACACCAAAACCGAAATCTTGGTTTGTTTTATTACGTGTAACAGTCACCTTGTTACTAGATTTTTTAAATGCCTGCTCATGCAAATTGATCACTGCGAACTTAGAATCATCAGGAAATAAGCTTTTTTCACATGATCCGCAGTAGAGCATCGGAAGCCCCTTTATTTCAATATCCACACCTGTAACAAGTTCATGGAAATCAGAAAAAACAAGATCTAAATGACCTTTGCATGCATCACAATGAAGCCTCTGAATATGCCCTTGTTCGGGAAAGAAATCGGTAATTTCCAAACTCACTCCTTAAGCACTTAACGTCTTAGTATTTATGCACTGCGCTGTTTGCGGGACATAAATCGCTTGTTCAAATATGGCCGCAGCCATATTCATGTCAATTGGTATAAATGATGCTATAGGAATTTGCTTTTTTGCGGTAGCGGTTTTTATAGTGATTGATGGGTAATTACTTGATATCGTTTTACCTTTCTCGTTTTTTCACGCTTATTTTTTGTTGATGAATCACTATGCCACTACAAGACTGTACAAACATCTGTCAATTACTTCTTTGGGGCTACACACTCTAAAGCAGTCTCAGGAACATTGGCTCATTGACATTACATTCCTGTACGCTTTTCACAGGTATTGAAGTTCTGTGGAGAGCAAAATGTCACCGGTGTATAAATTATTTCTTGATACTTTTGTTTGGTGACAATTTTATAAAGCGTCAAAATTGCCTGCCTGCCCATTTCATAGGGATTTTGACCGACATTGATATGCGCAAGATTATCCTTCAACATCATTAATTGCTCTGGAGAGGTGTCAGTAATAATAACGACGACCTCCTTGTTGCTAATTTTTCCTTGGTATGGGGCAATCATCTCACGGTAAAGCGCTGCACTGAAGAATCCCCTGATGATTTACAAATAAATCATCAAATTAGGGTGGAAGCGCATCTTGTTGCATGATCAAATGGTTTCGCCAAAAACTACACTTGGACAACAAGATGCGCGAAGCCAATATCCTACAACATTCTTTACACCAATACTGCCCAGAACTTCACCTAAAACGATTAAACAGCTTGATGCTGGCCTCTAAGGCACTGATTGAATGTAAGACACTGACCTTGACTGAGTTAGGTCGAAATTTACCAACCACGGCCCGAACCAAGCACAACATCAAGCGCATTGATCGTTTGCTC